>JBDIAG010000097.1:0-10154 GCA_039812305.1 Actinomycetales bacterium
GGCCGGCGACAGCGGCAACCGCTGGTTCGACAAGGCGTTGTCCTTCGTCGTCTTCCCGAACGGACGGGCCGGCCTGCAGGGCGAACACTGCAGGCTGGACGGCACCACGATCACCGAGCTGATCGACTCGATGACGTCGGCCACCGATTCCGAGCACGAGCGGGCGGCCGGCGCCGAGGCTCAAGGCGCTCCCCGCTGGCAGCGCCTCGACTTCGATCTGGACGACGGACTGCGGGCGGACATCCAGCGGGCGAAGACCTCGTTCGACGAGTTCGCCGAGCAGACGGTGGGTCGTCTGGTGGAACTCGCCGTCGGCTCCGGGCTGCCGAAGGAGCTGGGCATCTCCCCGGACGCGTTCTGCCAGCTCGGTTTCCAGCTGGCCCATCAGCGAGCGAAGGGGCGATTGGGCGCGACCTACGAGTCGATCTCGATGCGCCGCTACCACCACGGGCGGACCGAGGCGATGCGTGTCGTCACCCCGCAGATCGTCCGGTTCATCGATGCCATGCAGGATGACGGGTGTTCCGACGCCGACCGAGCCACCCTGGCGAGGGCGGCCGCGGCCGCCCATGTCCGCCGGGCCAAGGCGTGCCAGGCGGGGGACGCGCCCGAGCAACTCATCTGGGAACTGCAGCTCATCGAGAAGCGGCAGGGCTTGGACTCGGATCTGTCGATCTACCGCTCGCCGGGATGGCTGATCATCCGGGACGACTTCCTCAGCACCAGTTCGAGCCCGACGAGCAACGCGGTGATCCTCGGCTTCGGCGCCACCAGCGGTCACTGCATCGGAGTCTCGTATCAGATCCTGCCCGACCGCTTCACCCTCTATCTGAGCACTCCCGCCGCGGTCGCGGACGGGATGGACAGATTCGCGGACGAGCTTCCCCGGGCTCTGGACGATCTCGCCACCCTGCTGCGTCGAGCCCCGGACGAGGAGCGACCCTCATGAGCAAGCTGCAGAACGAGTGCCTGGACATCGGGCTCGACACGGAGACGCGCGAGCACAAGGCGGATTTCAGCAGCATCTACCTGGCGCCCGATCCGCGGGCGTACGTGCGGACCCTGTCCGGCCTCGCCTACCGGCTCCCTCAGCATGCGCTGCCGGTGCTGCGATCGGTGCTCGACACCGTGACGCCGACAGGCCGTCCGGCCACCGTGCTCGATCTGTGTTGTTCGTATGGGTTGTCGGCGGCGATGCTGCGCTGGCGCGGGGGAGCGGACGAGGTCATCGCGCGCTATCTCGACCCGGCCGTCGCCCGGTTGACGCCGGACGAACTCGCCGGTGTCGACCGCGGGTTCTATGCGGGTCTGCCGGCTGAGGCGCGGATGGTCGGTCTGGACGTCTCCGCGCCGGCGCTGGCCTATGCGCGGCGGGTCGGTCTGCTCAGTGACGCGTGGTGCGAAGACCTTGAGGTCCACGAGCCGTCGGCGGCCCTGGCGGCAGGCCTGCGCGATGTGGACGTGGTCTTCTGCACGGGCGGCGTCGGCTACATCGGGATGCGCACCTTCGACCGGATCCTGCGCCAGTTGCGTCAGCCCAGGCGGGTGTGGTTCATCGTCTTCGTGCTGCGGGTCTTCGACTACACGCCGATCGCGCAATTGCTCGACGAGCACGGACTGCGCACCGAACGCCTGCCGGGCACCTTCCCGCAACGCAGATTCCTCGACGACGACGAGCAGCAGGCCGCCATCCGCGACATCACCCGGCGGGGTCTCGACCCCGCCGGCTTGGAGGCCGATGGCTGGTTCCACGCCGAATGCTTCGTCAGCCGGCCTCGATCACACGCCGGCTTCGGGACGGACATCGCTCCGGACGCGATGCGGAACCGGGTCGGCCGGGAGATGTGCTGACTCCGGTCGGGTTCGTCGGGTGTGCCGTGCCGGCTGTCTGCTGGCCGTGCACCTAGAGCTGCGCATGAACCTGCACCCGGGGGCGTGATCACGCACCCTGGTGCAGGTTCATGCGCCGGACGACGTGCCGGTCGCGCCGGGCGCCCCTAGCGGTAGTTGACGAACTGCAGGGCGACCTCGAGATCCTTGCCCTTCAGCAGGGAGATCACGGACTGCAGGTCGTCCCGGCTCTTGCCCGAGACGCGCAGTTCGTCCCCGTGGATCTGGGCCTTGATGCCCTTCGGGCCCTCGTCCCGGATGATCTTGGAGATCTTCTTGGCGTTCTCCTGGTCGATGCCCTCCTGGAGCGTGAGGGTCTGCTGGTACTCCTTGCCGGACTGCTTCGGGTCGCCCGGCTTGAGCGCCTTGAGCGACACACCGCGCCGGATCAGCTTGGTCTGCAGCACGTCGAGCACCGCGGCGACCCGCTCCTCGGAGTTGGCGGTGAGGACGATCGCCTCGGTGCCGCTCCACCGGATGCCGGCCCCGGTGTTCTTGAAGTCGTACCGCTGGGAGACCTCCTTGGCGGCCTGATTGAGAGCGTTGTCGACCTCCTGTCGGTCGAGCTTGCTGACGACGTCGAAGGACGACTCGCTGGCCATGCTTCCTCCCGGGTGGGCTTCAGTGGTTCGTCACAAGCCTGCCATGTTCGGCCCCCACGTCCGGTCGAGGGATCTCGTTGGGCGATGCGGCGTTGACTTGCTATCCTTTCTTGGTCGCCACGCGGGGCTCACGCTCTGGGTGGTGGCGAGCACGGCAGCTTGCCCGAGTGGCCAATGGGAGCGGACTGTAAATCCGTCGGCTTAGCCTACGTTGGTTCGAATCCAACAGCTGCCACACCAGGGGATTGAGGCCCTGACCAGCGGAAACGCCGGTCAGGGCCTCGATCTATCTGTCCGGCCAGGATCGGCCGTAGACGGCCATCTACGGGTATCTGTGGCGCATTTGTGGTTGAGTTTTGAGGGCGAGGTGCCTCTGCTGGGAGGGCGTCGAGGCCGTCAAGCGGCTCTCTGACGATCTGCGCGAGACACTGTCGACTCGGGTCCGAGGGCAGAGGCTGAGGTTGCGCGCCGGCGCGCGCAGCTGGCGCTGTCGTCTCCGACTGACAAGATGGCGGAGTGTTCGCGGCTCTCGTCGGTGTGCGTTCTGCGGGCGAGTCTGCAGTCGACGGCAACCGAGGTGGTTCCCGGCTCTCATGGGCCCGCGGCGAGGCTGCACGGCCCAACGTTTCGGCAGGGCTCCTGCCGAGAGGCCACGGGCCGTCAGGACTACTTGAGGATCGACATGACTATGACGAACGATGAACTCCACGGCCTCATCGACCGGCTCCTTGTTGGTTGGGAGAACGAGGTTGTCGAGTTCAAGGAGGCCGCGCGGCAGTTCTCGGCTGACAAGACCGGCGAGTATGTCTCCGCGTTGAGCAATGAGGCCAATCTGCGCGGGGTGACCTCGGGGTGGTTGGTGTTCGGGGTGTCGAACTCTCGGCAGGTTGTCGGTTCTGCGCACCTTGCTGGAGTGCAGCAGCGGCAGGCATTGAAGCACCACGTTCATCAGTCGATCGATCAGGGGCTGACGATTCGCGACATCTATGAAGTCGCATATGCGGGCAAGCGCGTGGTCCTGGTGGAGGTGCCTCCGGCTCCGCGGGGTATCCCGATCTCGTGGAAAGGCGACTACCGGGCGCGCGCTGGGGAGAGTCTCGTCCCGTTGTCTTTGGACAAGCTCGATGAGATTCGAGGACAGACGATCAATGTGGATTGGTCGGCAGTGGTGGTACCCGAAGCGACGCTGGGTCATCTCGATCCGGCGGCTATCGCGCGAGCACGCCAGGGCTTCGCGGAACGCTACGCATCACGCATCCCGGCGGCGGACATCGCGGCGTGGGACGATGCGACGTTTCTGGCCAAGGCCCGGCTCACTCGTGATGGTCAGATCACGCGGGCGGCGCTCCTTCTTCTGGGCGCTGACACGTCGACACATTTGGTGACTCCGCACCCGGGGCAGATGACGTGGAAGTTGGTCGGCGAGCAGCGCGCCAATGAGCACTTCCGGGTGCCATTGCTGCTGAATACCACGGCGCTGGCGAAGCGCATCCGAAACGTCCAGCTCCGGCTACTGCCCCCGGACGAGTTGATCTATCGTGAGATCAGCAAGTACGACGAGCGCAGCCTGCTCGAAGCCCTGTACAACTGCATAGCCCACCAGGACTACTCGAAGAACTCGCGGATCATCGTCACCGAGTACGCCGACCGGATCGTGTTCGAGAGCGTGGGTGAGTTCTACGACGGCAGGCCTGAGGACTACGCGCTGGACGAGCGGACCCCGCGGCGGTACCGCAACCCGTTCTTGGTCGAGGCGATGACCGAGCTGAACCTGATCGACCAGATGGGTTACGGCATCCACCGGATGGTGCAGGATCAGGTACGCCGCTTTCTTCCATTGCCCGACTACGACCTGAGCACCCCAGGAGAAGTGAGACTGACGGTCCCCGGTGCTGTGATCGATGAGGCGTACTCGCAACTCCTCATGGTCCGAACGGACCTCCCCCTCCAAGACGTGCTTGCCCTCGACCGCGTGCAGAAGGGGCTCGACATCAGCGACAAAGCTGCCCGGCATCTACGCAGACACGGTCTCATCGAGGGGCG
Source organism: Actinomycetales bacterium (assembly GCA_039812305.1). Taxonomy (GTDB): domain Bacteria; phylum Actinomycetota; class Actinomycetes; order Actinomycetales; family CAWJMD01; genus JBDIAG01. The sequence continues at coordinate 4,536 of JBDIAG010000097.1, forward strand.
CAAGCCACACCGCAGGATCACGCCGCGGGTCGCGGCGGCTACCGACGCGGTGGCGGACTACATCCGCACCCGACCGCAGGCTGACGCCCACTACGCAACTCTGCTGACCGACTTCCTCCGCGTCCAGGGACACGCAGACCGCGCCGACGTGGAGGCGCTGCTCCGCCCAGCGCTCAGCGACGCCCTCACCGAGCAGCAGAAGGCCGCCAAGATCACCAACCTGCTGACCAAGCTGCGCCAAAACGGCCTCATCGTCAACCGGGGAACTCGCACCAAGCCTCGATGGGAGCTTTCTTAAACAGGCGACGAAGACACACGCCTAGAGCCGGCTCACACAAAGAAGGACAGCCGCCCGGGCCCCGCCATAGGCCCAGGATCAGGGCAAACACTTGCATCCTCCTTTCTTACGGTGGTGACGAACAGCGCCAGGTAAGAAAGAAAGACGCCCGATCACGCTCCAGTCAGAAGGCCCGCAGCATCAGGCCACGAGGAAAGCACCCTCACCGCTGGACTCCTGAAGCTGTGAGCAGCGGGATACCGGTTCCAGTCCAGGATCACTGGCTACGTCGGGCCGCCAGCAGGGCCCGGGCCATCGTGAGAGTCTCATCGCCGCTCACGAGGTGGATCTCGCCTGCCAGGATCTCCCCGACGCGTCGGTCGATCTCTTCACCCCACTCGGCGTCGACCTCGGACAGCTCTAATCCGTCGACAGGCCGCAGGGCGGGCATAGTGGCCTGCTTCTTGTCCGCGTCGAGCGCCTTGCCCGCCCCGACGCAGTCCGCCGACTCCGACACCATGCGGCGAGTCTACGGCCACACGCCCGGCGTACCCATCCCGATGGGATCCGGCCTAGCGTCGATGGCGGTGGCGTCGCGGCCGCCGTCACATGGCCCCGGACATCGCAGGCGTGAAGCAGCAGGAGCACACGCTCAGGTTCCCGAAGAAAGGCCGCACCGGGCCCACGTCCAAAGGCTCCTGCCTCGTTCCAGGTTGTCGGTGCTCAACGTGGAGGTGCGCTCCGCCTGGGTGGCTGCCCGGGCATCTGGCCGGGCGGGTGTTGCGGAGGCGTCGTGGAGGCAGCGAGTGCCTGTGTGATCCGGTCGCGAGCGATCTGGTTGCGGCCCTGGATGGTGTGGGCGTAGACCTTGAGGAGGACAGCGACGCTGTGCCCAGCCCAGGTGGCGACTTGCGTGGCGTCCACGCCGGCGGCCAGCCAGGTCGAGACTGCCGCGTGCCGCAGATCGTACGGGCGACGGGCCAGAAGTGACTGCGCCTGCTCTGGGGTGAAGGCGATCTGCCTGGCGCGGGCGAGGGCGCGGGAGGCGGTGTTGGTGCCGACCGGGTGTTTGGGAGCGGCGATCGCTCGTCCCATTGGGCCGACCCTGGTCACGAAGAGTCGGCCGTCGGCGCTGGTGCCGAACGTGTCGAGGTGTTCGGTCAGCAGGGTGACCAGCTGCGGCGGAGGGGGGACTGACCGGGTCGCGGACGGTGCTCGGTGTTTGAGTTCTCGCTCCTCGCCGATGGCGCCGTCGTCGGTCCAGTCCTTGCCTGCTACCTGGTAGGAGCCGGCAAGGACCGCAGTGCCCCAGCCCGTCAGTGTCGGGGAGGGTTAGGTCCTGGTCGCGGAGGTTGCGGGCCTCGCCGGGGCGCATGGCGGCGTAGTAGATGCAGCCGAAGAAGGCTGCCAGATTCGGCGTGTCCTGCTGTACGGCAGCCAGCAGCGCTCGGGCTTGTTCCGGGTTGACCACGACGCGGGGGTCGACCTGGCCCTCGGCAGGCTTGCGCTTGGCTCTGATCTTCTGGAGAGGGTTGGCGTCCAAGTGTCCCTGCTCAACGGCGTATCCGATCGCCATCGACAGGGCCGCTCGCTTCCGGTTGGCCGTGGCAGGAGAAGCTGGCGTGCCGTCGAGCTTGCGGGACAGTCGGTCCAAGACACCGCGCAGCACAGTCGGATCGGCAAGGTCTGATAGCGGTCGCGTATTTGTTGCGATCCATTGGATGGCCTCCTGGTACTGCGCGGGTGGGTCCGGGGTGTCTCGCCGGGCGATCGGGTTGAACGCCCAGTGCATGAGCGCCAGCCGCAGTTGCTTGGGATCGGGCGGCGTCCCACCAGTAGTCATCGCGGTGGTGACCGTGGTCAGCCCTTCGGCAGTGCTCTTGCGGTGGCGCGGAGACGCGTCAGGCCACTTGCGGTCCATGACATCGATGGCGAACTCATACCAAGTAGATCCAGTCTTCGCCGCTATGGATGAGACTGGCAGGCCGGACTCGGTGTCAAAGGGCTCGCCACGTCGCGAGGCGGTGATCAGCTCGGCGCGGAAGGACTCGGCCAGCTTCTTGTTCGCGAACGTGCGGTTCCTCGGTTTCTTTCCGACACGCCAGCGCACCTGGTATGTGACGCGCCGGGCCCCCTTGCTAGGGCGAATATCCCAGATGCGGACATCGAAGGTGGTGTTCATGGGAGGTCTTCGAGTGCGGTCAGCCACTCGTCCAGGTCGGCGCGTCGGATGCGGAGTTCGCCGTTGGGGAGCTTGATGCATCGCGGTGCGGCGCCTTTGGCTCGCCAGTCGTAGAACGTGGAGCGGGCGACGCGGAGTTCGGCGCACAGGTCGCCAAGGTCAGGTGGGTACTGGTGCTCTGGGCCCGGTGTCGTGACATGGCGTCCTCCGAATCGCCGGTGAACTGCGTGGGCGCGGTCATGATCTTGTTCCGTCTGAGTCCGAGGTCTGCGTGCGCCGGGTAGCGCGTCGTGGCCTTTCGCGGTCGAGTTGGTTCAGAAGCTCCGCGTGTGCGTCCCGGGCTTCGGACAGGTTGTAGGGCGTCCGCCGCGGTGGTGGTCGGAATCGCTCCACGAGCAGGGATTTGAGAAGATCATCCAACTCGCTCATGGCTGCCTCCGGTTGTGCTTTCTGGCGGGCTCCCTGGCGGCGATCACGATGGAACTGCCGTTGGGCCTCTCATCTCTGCCACGGCAGTGGGGGCCTCGAAGACGCACGTCGCGATGAGAGAACCCGATCAGCCGGCGGAGCAGCTGCGCCTTCGGCATTGATTGACTCGCGCCTTCGGTTGGGCGGTGGATCGTCTAGTCCGCTGCTCTTGGTCACACACCTGCCTTCGGTCGTGGTGACGCAGCCGGACCGTCGGTGGCTGATATCGAAGGACGAACTCGTGGGCGGGACTAGACCGACGGCATATTTCCCTAAAGACTGATTGCTTCCGCCGCCAAGTGTGGAAGGATCGAGCGCATGAGATGGCGCATCGGCCGCAGAGATTATCACCGGGAACTGTTGAGAGAAGTTGGTAGAGTAACCGAGCTTCTCGAGGCCCAAGCTGATGTGTCCGGCGCCTCTAAGCGACTCGATATTGAGTCGCTGGACAAGGCGGCAGAGTCCTGGCGCCGCCTGCTTTGGTACCGTCTGGCGGGTCACCTATTGCTCAATATGTTCATAGTGATAGTCGTCGTATTCGTCTTATCGACATATTCCGGACGGCCGCTTGACCGTACCTATCGCTGGCGGGACCTAAGTATATCCACTGATCATCTCGACATGAGTGCCGTCAACACCCTGGTGGTCACTTCCACAGCCCTGATCGCAAGCATCACGATCGCTGTCGTCATCGCTCCTCAAGTCAGCGCGGCACGCCACCCAGGTGACCGAATCGCCGCCGCCAACTGGGGGCCATCGGTGTCGTCCGCAGCATTCCTGCTTTCTGCTGCCAGTTCAGGAGTTGCGCTTGTATCGCTCTTCCGGTCGACGACGGCTATTGCGCAGGATGGAGGAGGCTGGCATCTTATTCCGCTTATTCTGATCGGGGGATTCCTCACTCTTATGACCTGGAGCAAGGCGGAGGACGATGTTGCTGTCTCAGCGCCGGAGCGCAGCCTCGTTCGCATCGAACGACAGATCGCAGCCATAGCCGCAACCGGTGTGCAGAGTGCAGAATTCTGGCGTCTGCGCTGGGTGAGGTGGGGGCTGCTAGTGTCATTGCTTTCTGCTGCGATATCGATGCTCGCCTTCATTGCGTTAACAGGAACGGACTTGGCTGGAGTGGCTGCGCTTCAATATGTGTTCGTGGAGTTGTTCCTTGCGTGCTTGGCGGTGATAATACTATCCTTATGCGAATGGGTGCGGGTCGAGTCGACCAAGCGTGGCTGGCGAAACAGCTCTGTGCTATTGGTTATACTGGCTATTGTTGCTGCTCTTGGTCCGGCGGGGTGGGCCCTATCTTTGGCTCTTGATCGGGGAATCTCACTCGCCGGGATGCTCGAATGGCTGCTCCTTGTCGCTCCCGCTGTTGTTGTCGCCTTTTCCTACTTGATATCCTTCGTGGATTCGTCGCAGCGTCCGCGCCTCACATTGGGAGGTGGCGTAGCCGCCACGGTCCTTCGAGATCTGGAACGGCGACGAGAACAGACCGCGTCAAGGATTAAGGTGAACAGTTCTCTCGGAAATGAGCCTTCTGCTGGTTGAAGTGTTCCAGTGCATTGTTGGCTATCGGCTTCCACCGCGTTGCCGTCGACCGCATGGTAGGCCTCGCGACCAGTGTTCGACGAGTGGGGGGACTCTCGTCCCGATATTGGATTCTTGGACTGCAGCCCGTAGCTGGACTGCGCAGCTGTGTTGTCATCCCGGTCGCTAAGGAGCGCTAGGGTGTGACGACGCTGGACGTGGGCTCGTTGGGCGAGCTCATGCCGGTTGAAGTGAGTGCATCTCACGTTTTGATCCCACAGGGCGGCCACAGAGGGTGACCGGTCCGGCGGTGGACTAAACGGGAGGTCGTTCTGGAGTGTCTGCCGTGGCCTAAGCCTCGATCCACCGATGAGCTTGAGGATGGTGGCGTGATCGTGGTCGGCCTGGGATGAGAGTCTGAGGGCGTGCAGGTTCGCCGGACCTCGCTGTCCGGGATGTTCCACTGTGGTCTTCGGGTGACGCAGCGGTGCTGCTGGGTGGTCAGGCCGTGAGGATGGCCGGTGGGTCGCTGACCATGCCTGGGGTAGGTGCAGGGTGATCCGGCGGGCGGAGGACGCCATCCTGGCGGGCACGCAGACCAGCGTGCGACGGATGGTCGCGGTGGTCGCTCGCGCGAGGTCTGGCGTGGTAAGTGTCCCGGCGGCGGGGGTGAGGTTGAGCGCGATGATCGTGAGCACGAGCCAGGCGGCGTTGGCGTTGAACTTTCCCGACGGCAGGTGCGCCAGGGCGGAGTGCTTGGACCTGCTCGATGACGGCGTGGCCACGATGGGTCTTGTCGGCGGCGACCGTGTCCAGCACCGCGGTGTCGGCGGTGGTGAAGAAGGCGTGGAAGCGCCAGGTATCGAAGAGGGTGTCTTGACCTGCGGCTCTGTTCTTCTCGGCGTTGCGTCGGGGATCCGACGCACGACCAGCCGTCCGGTCACCTGCTGGGACTTCCTCTGCGCAGCGAACGCGGTAAGGCGATTTCGGCGACCTCGGCCCGAGAGATCCACGTGCTGGTGGCTTCGTCGAAGATGGCGTCGGTGTACTCGATCGGGGTCCAAGCGGTATCAGCGATGTCGGCGATCGCCTTCTTGACCGCAGGATCCATCCGCACGGTGACCGATACCGCAGCGCCGCCCGCCAGAGCAGCGTGGACCGGGCCGCG
>JBDIAG010000098.1:0-10103 GCA_039812305.1 Actinomycetales bacterium
CGGAAGTAATGGGAAGTTACGTAACCCGCTGGCAACACGTTCGGAATACGCTGCGCACGTGACGGATCTGTTTGAGGGATACCGCCTGGGCAGCGCCTGGGACGAAATGCTGGCCGAGCCGGACCATCCGCGGCTGCCGTACGAACCGGTGCACCATACGCTGCGCCAGATGTCCGCGGCGGCGCTGCACGAGCGAGCCGACTCACTCGCCCGCACCTATCTCGATCAGGGCGTCACCTTCGACTATGCGGGTGAGGAGCGTCCGTTCCCCCTCGACGCCGTCCCCCGGGTGATCTCGGCCGAGGAATGGCGTGGGATCGAAACCGGTGTGGCACAACGAGTCCGGGCGCTGGAGGCCTTGCTCGAGGACATCTACACCGGCGAGGGCGACGTTCCGCGGGTGGTCCGGGACGGCGTTCTGCCCTGGGAGGTCATCGCCTCCTCCAATCATTACCACCGTGCCGTGATGGGCATCCGGCCGGCCAACGGCGTGCGCATCCACGTCGCCGGAATCGATCTGATCCGCGACGAGGACGGCGTCTTCCGGGTGCTCGAGGACAACGTCCGTGTACCCTCCGGAGTCAGCTACGTGATCGCGAACCGGCGCGCGATGACCAACGTCTTTCCGGAATCCTTCTCCACCCTGCGGATCCGGCCCGTGCACGATTACCCGCGAATGCTGCTCGCCGCGCTGCGCGCCGCGGCGCCCAGCGGCTCGTCCGACCCGAATGTCGTCGTGCTGACCCCAGGGGTCTTCAACAGCGCCTACTTCGAGCACGCGCTCCTCGCCCGGATGATGGGCGTCGAGCTGGTGGAGGGTCGCGACCTGGTCTGCACCGGCGGCCAGGTGCGGATGCGCACCACGCACGGCGAGCAGCCGGTGGACGTGATCTACCGCCGGATCGACGACGACTTCCTCGATCCCGTGCAGTTCCGACCGGACTCGATCCTGGGCGTGGCCGGCATCATCTCGGCGGCCCGGGCCGGCCGAGTCACCCTCGCCAACGCGGTCGGCAACGGCGTGGCCGACGACAAGCTGCTCTACTCCTACGTTCCGGATCTGATCACGTACTACCTGGACGAGGAGGTCTCGCTGCCCAACGTGGACACCTACCGCTGTACCGAGCCGGATCAGCTCGACCACGTGCTGGCCAACCTCGACACCATGGTGGTCAAGCCGGTGGACGGCTCCGGCGGCAAGGGCCTGGTGATCGGCGGCAGCGCCGACAAGAAGACCCTGGACGATCTGCGCGCCCGGCTGCGACACGACCCCCGCGGCTGGATCGCCCAGCCGACGGTGCAGCTGTCCACGGTGCCCACCTTCATCGCCGGCAAGATGGCTCCGCGACACGTCGACCTGCGCCCCTTCGCAGTCAACGACGGCAACAAGATCCGAGTGCTGCCAGGGGGTTTGACCCGGGTGGCGCTTCCCGAGGGGCAACTGGTGGTCAACTCCAGCCAGGGCGGCGGCTCGAAGGACACCTGGGTGCTCTCCGACCGGCGAACACCCACCCACCCGCGCGAGTCCGCCCGCCCGGCTCGCGAAGTGGTGGTGATGGCGGCCCCGGCCACCTCCACCGAGGACCTCATTCGCGACCGTCAACAGCAACAGCAACAACAGCAGCAGCGAGTCACGCGGGAGCAGTCGTGCTGAGCCGGATCGCCGAGTCCCTGTTCTGGATCGGGCGTTACGTCGAGCGGGCCGACGGCACCGCCCGCATCGTCGACGTCCTGCGACTGCAGCAGATGGAGGAGACCGGTCAGGCCGAGTCCATCTCGGCCCGGCACGTGCTCGCCGTCGTGATGGGGCTGCCGACACCGGACGGCCCGGTCACCTTCGATGACGTCGGACGCCGCCTGGTCTTCGACTCCAGCCGCGCGAGCAGCATCTCCGGCACCTGGTGGGCGGCCCGGGAGAACGCCCGCCGGGCCCGGGAGACGCTGTCCACCGAGTTGTGGGAGTGCATCAACACGTCCTGGCACCGGTGGTGCGATCTGGGTTCCGACCGGGTCAGCGCCACCCATCTGGCCTGGGTGCGCGAGCGCGCCGCCCTGGTCGCCGGCATCGCCGACTCGACGATGAGCCACGACGAGGCGCTCGACTTCCTCACCCTGGGCCGGCTGGTCGAGCGCGCCGACATGACCGCCCGGCTGGTCGCGACCGGGTCGCTGCCCGGAACCGGCGAGTCGACCTGGGTGACCGTGCTCCAGTCCTGCGGCGCGTCCCAGGCGTACCTGCGGACCAACCGCGGTGTGGTCAGCGACGAGCGGGCGGCGGCCTTCCTCGTCCTCGACCGGTTGTTCCCCCGCTCGATCGTGTACTCGCTCACCGAGGCGGAACGGCGATTGCAGGCACTCGATCCGGACTTCGACCGGATCGGCTTCTCGGACGAGGCCAGGCGTCGACTCGGTCGCGTCCGGACCTCCCTGGAATACCGCACGTTCGCCGACATCCTGCCCGACCTGCCGGGACAGATGCTGTGGGTTCAGCAGAGCGTGGCGGCGGCTTCGGACTCCATCGCCCGGCGCTACTTCAAGGCCGGCCCCGTCCAGACCTGGATCGAGGAACTCGCGTGACCGTGAACGTCAGCATCCGGCCCTCCCGGCGCTACCGGATCACCCACCGCACGGTGATCTCCTACGACGGCGCGGCGATCGCCTCGCACAACGAACTCCGCATGACGCCGCTGTCGGAGCCCGGCCAGACCTCGCTGGAGAACCGGATCCGCGTGCGCCCGATGACCTGGAGCCAGGTCTACCGGGACTCGTGGGGCACCCACGTCATGCACATCGAGGCCGCGGTCGACCACCCCAGCCTGAGTGTCGAGGCCGTCTCGACCGTGGAGCTCACCCGGCAGCCGGAACCGTCCGCCGAGGCCGCGATCGATCCGCGGCGGACGACCTGGGAGCGGCTGGGGACTCCGGCGATCATGGATCTCTACTACGAATGGCTCGCTCCCACCCCGCAGACCACGGTCAGCGACGACATGGTGTCCCTCATCAACGACGTGCTCAGTGGCCGCACTCCGTTCGAAGCCGCGCACGCGGTGGCCGACCTGATCCGCGAGCAGATGACCTACCGGCGCGGGGTGACCGGCGTGCACAGCGCGGCGGCCGACGCCTGGGCGGCGCGCAGCGGGGTCTGTCAGGATTTCGCACACCTGACGATCGGCGCGCTGCGGTCGCTCGGCATCCCGGCCCGGTACGTCTCCGGCTATCTGGTGCCGAAGCTGGACAGCGAGATCGGTGAGACCTCCGCGGGCGAGTCGCACGCCTGGGTGGAGGCCTGGTTGGGCGAATGGGTCGCGCTCGACCCGACCAACGGTCGTCCGGTGCTGCTCGATCACATCGTCGTCGGACGCGGCCGGGACTACTCCGACGTGCCGCCGTTCAAGGGCATCTACTCGGGGCCGAAGGTCAGCCGGCAGGAGGTCGAGGTGACCTTCACCCGGTTGAGCTAGAGGACCCGGGCCGGCGAGGCGGCGGCCGGGACTCCGTCCGGAGTAATACTGTTGCCAGGCAACAGAAATGCTCCGGGCGAGCGGCACTAGCCGTTCTTGATCGGCCGGGGGGACTTCGCCGATCGATGGTCGATGATCACGCCGAGCCTGCGGGCGTACTCGGTGACCACCCGGTCGGCCAGCGCGGACATCGCCCGGCCGTTGGTCCAGGCCCCGAGCGGGATCGCTCCGAACGGGATCGCGCGGGTGACCAGGCTCTTCACCGCCTTCCGGCCGAGCATCTTGCTCAGCGAGACGGCGAGGACCATGCCGGCGTAGACCGTCGACCGGCCGGCGTTCTCCCCCTGCTTCAGCATGGCGGTGGCCGGGGCGCGCTTCGCGGTCACCTCGACCGCGGTCTCGGCCAGCGCGATCGCCTTGTGGACGCCGGTGAAGTACAGGATCTCGGCCGCCCTCTCCGGATCGGTCGGATCCTGGTGGTGCAGGGCCGCCAGGTAGAGGATCATCCGCGCCTGCGTCCAGCTCGAGACCGCGACGTCCACGGCCGCTCCGGGCAGGCCGAGAGCCCCGGTCGCCGCCCCGGAGGCCTGGGACTGTCGGGTGAACTTCGTCCGGGTGCGCATCGCGAGCTCGGCGATGGTCAGCTCGGGACGCTCGCGCCGGATCCGCTCCGCCCAGGCGGCCGCCTCCGGACCGCAGATCCGCACGGCCTCCAGCGCCAGCCGTTCGGGGGCGTGCACCGGATCGGCCAGCATGGCCTGGAACAACCCGGCCGGCGGCTCGGTGGTGGCCGCCGGCAACGCGACCAGCTCCTTGCCGGGAGTGCCCGCGGCGGAGACTGGGGAGGCCGACTCGTTCACAGTGTGAGTCTACGAACCAGCCGCGCCACCGGTTCCGTCGTTGACGCACATCACGTTCGTGCTCGGCTCGTGCGGGGCAGCCGTGGGTCTCCCCGTCGACCCGATGTCGGCCCGTCGACCCGTTGTCGGCCCGCTTGCCGCCGCACCCTCACATCGCGCGCCGGTACTGACCGCCCACCTCGAAGAACGCCTCGGTGATCTGCCCCAGGGAGCAGACCCGGGCGGCTTCCATGAGGACCGCGAAGACGTTCTCGCCGCCGGCCGCGGCCTCCTTGAGCCGGGCCAGCGCGGCCGGGGCCTCGTCGGCGTGCCGAGCGTGGAAATCGTCCAGCCTGGTCAACTGGGACTGCTTCTCCGCCTCGGTGCCCCGGGCGAGTTCGATCTCGACCGGCTCGCTGGCGACCGGGTTCGGATCGAGGAACGTGTTGACGCCGATGATCGGGATCGACCCGTCGTGCTTGCCCTGCTCGTAGCGCATCGACTCGTCCTGGATCCGCCCCCGCTGGTAACCGGTCTCCATCGCGCCGAGCACGCCGCCGCGCTCGGTCAGGCGGTCGAGCTCGGCCAGCACCGCCTCCTCGACGAGATCGGTGAGCTCGTCGACGATGTAGGAACCCTGCAGCGGGTTCTCGTTCATCGACAGTCCCCATTCGCTGTTGATGATCATCTGGATCGCCAGGGCACGACGCACCGAATGGTCCGTCGGCGTGGTGACCGCCTCGTCGTAGGCGTTGGTGTGCAGGGAATTCGCGTTGTCATACAGCGCGCACAAGGCCTGCAGAGTCGTGCGGATGTCGTTGAAGTCCATCTCCTGTGCGTGCAGCGACCGACCCGAGGTCTGCACGTGATACTTCAGCTTCTGGCTGCGCTCGTTGGCGCCGTAGAGGTCTCGCATCGCGATCGCCCAGATCCGTCTGGCCACCCTGCCGATCACGGTGTACTCGGCGTCCATGCCATTGGAGAAGAAGAACGACAGGTTGGGCGCGAAATCGTCGATGTTCATCCCGCGGGCCAGATACGTCTCGACGTAGGTGAAGCCATTGGCCAGGGTGAAGGCGAGCTGACTGATCGGGTTCGCCCCCGCCTCGGCGATGTGATAGCCGCTGATCGAGACCGAATAGAAGTTGCGGACCTTGTTGTCGATGAACCATTCCTGGATGTCGGCCATCATTCGCAGCGAGAACTCGGTGGAGAAGATGCAGGTGTTCTGGCCCTGGTCCTCCTTGAGGATGTCGGCCTGCACGGTGCCCCGCACCGCGGCGACGGTCGCGGCGGCGATCTCGGCCCGCTCCCGCTCGCTCGGATTCCGGCCGGTCCGCTCCGTCCAGCGCTCGACCTCGGCGTCGATGGCGGCGTTGAAGAAGAACGCGAGAATCGTCGGAGCCGGGCCGTTGATCGTCATCGAGACCGACGTCGACGGGCTGGTCAGATCGAAGCCCGCGTAGAGATCTCGCATGTCGTCGAGGGTGGCGATCGAGACTCCAGACGTGCCGACCTTTCCGTAGATGTCCGGCCGGACATCGGGGTCGATTCCGTAGAGCGTCACGGAGTCGAACGCGGTGGAGAGCCGAGTCGCCTGACCAGGCTGGGAAAGATAGTGGAACCGGCGGTTGGTCCGGGCCGGATCGCCCTCGCCGGCGAACATCCGGGTGGGTGCCTCGCCCTCGCGCTTGAACGGGAAGACCCCCGCCGTGTACGGGAAACGGCCCGGCAGATTCTCGGTACGGAGGAACCGGTAGATGTCCGCGGCATTCTCCAGGCGCGGGAGCGCCACTCGCGGAACGGAGTTGTCCGACAAGGTGGTGCGCCGCAGAGCCGTGCGCAGTTCCTTGTCGCGCACGTGCACGACCAGCTCGTCGCCGGAGTAGTCCCGCACGGTCTGCGGCCACGATTCCACCAGCGTGCGACTGCGGGTCTCGAGCTGGTCCTCGACCTCGGCGAGCGCCTTGTCGAGAGCGTCACCGTTCCCGCCGGATTCGGCGAGGACCCGGTGGGAGATCGTCAGGGCGTCCCACGTCCGCAGCACCGTCGCCTGGTCTTCGGTGTGCCGGTGGTAGCGGCGGACGGTGTCCGCGACCTCGGAGAGGTAGCGCTCCCGGGACGGCGGCACGATCGCCCCGAACCGGGTCGAGACCTTGCCGTCGACGGCCGGGAGCAACTGGTCGGAGCTGCGGAGCCCCTTCTCGCGCAACTCGTTGCGGAGGAACTGGTAGAGCGCGGTGACGCCGTCGTCGTTGAAGGTGGCCGCGGAGGTGCCGAACACCGGCATGTCGTCCGGAGAGGCGCCGAACTCGCCGCGGTTGCGGATGAGCTGACGGGCCACGTCGCGGCGGGCGTCGGCGGCCCCGCGCCGCTCGAACTTGTTGATCGCGACGGCGTCGGCGACGTCCAGCATGTCGATCTTCTCCAGCTGGCTCGACGCCCCGTACTCGGGCGTCATGACATAGAGCGCGACGTCGGAGTAGGGGACGATGCCGGCGTCACCCTGGCCGATTCCCGGGGTCTCGACGATGACCGCGTCCACGCCGCTGGCTTTGAGCAGCGCCAGGACGTCGTCCAGGTGCCGGGGCATCCCGGTGGCCGAGCCGCGCGTGGCCATCGAGCGGAAGTAGACGCCGGAGCCCAGGCTGTTCATCCGGATCCGGTCGCCGAGGAGGGCCCCACCACCGCGCCGCCGGGTCGGGTCGATCGCCAGCACCGCCAGCCGGACCTTGTCCCCGGAGTCGAGCCGGAAGCGCCGCACCAGCTCGTCGGTGAGGGAGGACTTGCCCGAACCACCGGTGCCGGTGATGCCGAGCACGGGCACGCCGGCGGTCTCCGAGAACCCCGCTCGCACGTCCGCCGGCAGCAGTCCCGCCTCGGCCACGGTCAGCGCGCGGGCAAGGGCACGGCGATCTCCGGTGGCGACCGCCGCATAGTCGGCCGGCGGTTGCGTGGCCAGGTCGACGTCACACTCGGCGATGATCGTGTTGACCATCGCGGCCAGCCCCAGCCGCTGCCCGTCCCCGGGCGAGAAGATCCGGACGCCGCGCTCGGCGAGCAGCTCGATCTCGCGCGGGACGATCACCCCGCCACCGCCGCCGTAGACCCGGATGTCGCCGACCCCGCGCTCGACCAGCCGGTCCCGCAGGTAGCTGAAGTACTCGACATGGCCGCCCTGGTAGGACGACACCGCGACGGCCTGGGCGTCCTCGGTGATCGCCGCCTCGACGACGTCGGCCACGGAACGGTTGTGACCGAGGTGGATCACCTCCGCCCCCTGGCTCTGCAGGATCCGCCGCATGATCGTGATCGCGGCGTCATGACCGTCGAACAGACTCGCGGCGGTCACCACCCGCACGGGATTGACCGGAACGTGCAGCGGGGAGCCGGGCATCTGACCTCCAAGAATTACTAGGACATCCTAGTAATTCTCTGCGGTCCTCGCAAAGGGTGGAGTGAACTCACCACTGCGGCTTCCTGCGGCGGCTGTTGTCGTCAATGACGTCGTCCGCCAGTTCTTCGGCCTCCTGAGTCGCCTGCGAGGGTGAATACGGGACGGAGATGCCGGAGACGGTCCGCCCGTGCGACACATTCCACACCTCGCGCCCGACCTCCAGCTTCAGGCTCCGGCCCAGGTGCCGCGCGAGGTCGGGCGGGCAGTCATCGGCGATCAGCCGCTCGGCGAACACCTCTCGTAGCCGATCCTGTTCGGCCTCGACCGGGACATCGCCCGGGGCCATCGCGTCCTCCGGCTCCCCGACCAACTCGCCATCGCCTGGCAGGGACATCGCACCCCAGCCGTCGTAGTCGGCCCCATGGCGCTCGACGACGCCGACGATCTCGCGGGTGAAGGCCGCCGCCGTCTCGGCATCCACGGCGTTCTCCCGGGTGAACTCGATGTTCGCGCGGAGCAGGCCGCTGCGGTGGTCGATCCGGAAGCCGAGCGCCTCGAGGTCGGCGCACAGCGCGTCCGCCCGTCGACGAGACACCGTGACGAAATGGTCCACCGGCCTCGGCGTTGTCACATCATCGCCCGAGCGCTCCAACTGGTTCACCAGTTCCGCCGTGGCCTGCAGTCGTTCTGTGAGTCGGTCGCCCATGGGCATGAGGCTAGGGCGTGTCCCACGCTCCAGGAGACTGGTGTTGCACGGGGTGCGGCGGCTGGTTGGTGTGGTCGGGTCCGGCGCGGAGTGTCCGCGTTGGATCCCGAACGGCCACGACGCGATCTGCGCATGGTCGCGTTCGGTCCCGACCGGAACCTTCGGCGCGACCACCGGGTACGCGACCACCGGTTACCGGGTACGCGACCACCGGTTACCGGGTACGCGACCACCGGTTACCGGGTACGCGACCACTGGGTACCGGGCGTCACCACTCGCGCCGCCGACCCCGGGCCCCGGGGCCTGGTTCGTTACTCCAGCCGGGCCACTTGCGGCTGACGATCATTCCACCGGAGCATTTGTGTTGCGTGGCAACCGAAATACTCCACGCGGGGTCCCGCTCCGAGCGTCGCGCAGCAGGCCGCCTCTCACACCACCTCCTAGCGGCGCGACGCGGTTCGCGGCCTACAGTTGTGGAGGAAGCGTCCGGGCAATCACTCATCGGAGACTTGGAATCGTGCGGGCCGAGACGCGGAGCCACGGCGGAGGAGCGACCGAAGCATGTCGATGGCCAGGCCCTGGAGTGGCGGCAGCACCCGACCAGCCGAGAACATGGGCGACGTGACGGAGAAACCAGCACTGACCGAGAAGCCGGCACTGGCCTTCGACCCGATCGAACGTGCCGCGCAGCTGTGGGGCAGCAGAATCGGCGACGCCACCGCGATGGAACTGGTCACCTCGGTGATGCGGGTGCAGCAGATCCTGATCACCCGGCTGGACGCCCTGCTCAAGCCCTGGGGCCTCACCTTCTCCCGGTACGAGGTGCTGGTGCTCCTGGACTTCAGTCGCGCCGGCCGGCTTCCCCTGTCGAAGATCGGCGAACGTCTTCAGGTCCATCCGACCTCCGTGACCAACGCGATCGACAGATTGGAAGGGGCGGGGCTGGTACGGCGGGTCAGTGACACCGTCGACCGGCGACGGACCCTCGCCGAGCTCACCGACGAGGGCCGCCTCCGGATGCGGCAGGCCACCGAGGCTCTACAGGAGACCCGGTTCTTCCTGCCCGACCTTCCGGCCGACGAGGTCTCCACACTCACCGCCGGACTACGCGCCATCCGCCGCGCCAGCGGCGACTTCGCCGAGGAGACGCCGAACTGATCGTTCCTCGCCGGACGTGATCGCGGGTTGAAGTGTGGCCGAGCGATGGGGTCGAGGGTCGTGTCGGCGATGACGCTGGTGTGTGACGGTGATGCCGTCGTCGTGGTGGGTGATGGCCAGACGTCGTCGTCGTGGCCGCGGGTGATGGCCAGATGCCGTCGTCGTAGCCGCGGTCGTGAGAGGACGGCGGTGCCGTCGTCATGGTGATGGCCAAGTGTCGTCGTCGTGGGCAATGGCCAAGGGTCGTCGTGGTCGCGGGTGATGGCCAGATGCCGTCGTCGTGGCCGCTGATGTGAGACGACGGCGGTGCCGTCGTCGTGGTGGTGGCCAGGTGTCGTCGTGGCTGGGTGCCGGCCGGGGTGTTGGCGCCTGGTCGGGTTCTGGCCGGCGCGGACGGCGGGGCTCGATTGACCAGGTGTTCGCGCGGTGACCGGTTGTCGGCCGAGCAGCCAGCGATCGCCGGCTGCTCGACACATACCTGGTCACCGCGCGCACGAGCGGCTGCTCGGCACCGGGCCTCGGCGCGCGATCCGGCCGCAACC
>JBDIAG010000099.1:0-10092 GCA_039812305.1 Actinomycetales bacterium
GAGAAGATGCCATGACAAACGCCGCAAACACATCCAGACCCTTCGAACTCATCGCGATCAGCGGTGGCACCGGCGACCCGTCGTCCACCCGGATGCTGGCCGGTCGGCTCCTCGAGCAGACCGTGCAGCAAGCTGCCGCCCGCGGTGTCGAGGTGCGTTCACGGCTGATCGAGCTGCGTCCACTCGCGACCGACATCGCCCAGGCGATCGTCGCCGGCTTCCCGTCCACGAAGCTGCGCGAGATCATCGAGGCGGTGGGCCGGGCGGACGGCCTGATCGTCGCCACCCCGATCTACCAGGCCGGCGTCAGCGGACTGGTGAAGTCCTTCCTCGACCTGCTCGATCCCGACCTGCTGATCGCCACTCCGGTCACACTGGCGGTCACCGCCGGCACCGGCCGGCACGTCCTGGTGGTGGACGGCGAGCTGCGTTCACTGTTCGCCTACCTGCGTGCCGCCACCACACCGACCGGCGTGTTCGCCGCCCCGGAGGACTGGGGCACCTCCGCCCTGACCGGGCGGATAGAACGCGCAGCGCACGAGTTGGTCGCCTACCTCGTCGCGGGTGTGCGCGAGCAGGTGCGCGACACCTCCTGGCGGCACTACCGACATGCGTTCGGCGGGCTCACCTCGGCAGAGGATCCGTCTTCCGCGATCGACTTCGACAGCGATCTGATGCGACTGGCGACCGGCGGCACAGCCGGCTGACCCGTGGACGGGTTCCGCGGGAGCTGGGTGGTGCGGCCGACGGACGGCTGAGGCAGCGATCTGATGGGGCCGGCAGCACACAGCCGGCTGACCCGCGGATGGGGCTCCGCGGGAGCTGGGTGGTGCGGCCGAGGGATGGCTGAGGCAGCGATCTGATGGGGCCGGCGGCACAGCCGGCTGACCCGCGGATGGGCTCCGCGAGAGCCGGGTGGTGCGGCCGAGGGATCGTTGAGTCAGCGACCCGACCGGTACCGCCCGCCCCGGCGCGACCGCCAGCCGGCGTAGCGCGCAGCCCAGTTCTGGCGGATGCCCAGCAGCCGTCGTATCCCCGAACGTGGCAACAGGCGGGCCCGCCAGCGTGCCGACCTCTCCTGGCTGCGTCGGAGCGACCGGAGCACCGTCGAGAGCTCGGCCCGCTCATCCAGGTCGGGCAGGTTCTCGTCCGCCGAGTAGCGGGTGAGTTCCACCCTCTCGGCCAGCAAGGTCAGTGACGTCGTGGCCGACGGTTCCAGTCGGTCGGCCACCTGCCCGGCGGTCTGGCGCACGGTCGCCGATGGCGGCACGGTCAGCCCGAGATCGTCCAGGCTGTCGAGCAGTTCGTCCCAGGACGCCTCCGCCCGCGACGCCGCGGTCCCGGCCCGTCGCCATCGGCGCCGACGGTGTGCGGCGGCGGTGAACGCAGGTAGGGCGACACCGAAGGCGAGTAGCAGGATCACCACCGTGAGCGGCCAGGAGACTCTCTGCAGCACCGCGAGCACACGTCCCAGGAGCGTCGGTTCGGCGGTATCGGTCTGCTCGGGCAGCGGGGCGGTCACGGTGGGGGTGGGCGTCTCGGTCGGAGTCGGAGTCGTCGTGGCCGGCGTGGTGGGCTCCACGGTCGGTGCCGCCCAGGTCGGCAGGCTCGGCACCTGCACCGCGGGGGTGGGCTCGAACCGCACCCAGCCGGCCCCCTCGAAGTACAGCTCCGGCCAGGCATGCGCGTCCCGCTCGCGCACCACCCACGTCCCGTCCTCGTTCGCCTGACCGACCTGGAAGCCGACCCCGATTCTGGCCGGGATGCCGAGCGCCCGGGCCATCACCGCCATCGTCGAGGCGAAGTGGACGCAGTAGCCCGACTTGCGCTCGAGGAAGTCCACGATCGCGCTCGACCCGTTCTGCGGCGGCGCATTGAGGGAGTAGGTGAATCCGCCGTCGCTGCGCAGCCACGTCTGCAGCCGCATCGCGCGGTCGTAGTCGCTGCCGGAGCCGGCGATCTGGCGGGCCGTGTCCACGATCTCCTGGGGCAGATTGCTGGGCAACCCGGTGTAGGCGGAGGCCCCCAGCCATCGCGGCGCCTCCCGCAGGGACTCGGGGGAGGGCGTCACGATCTGGTGCTCCACCGTGTATCTCTGGTTGCGCTGGGTCTGCGTGCCGCGGTCGCCGAAGATGTTCAACGTGGCCGGGTCGTAGAGCCAGTTGCCACTGACGTCCACCTTCGTCGCGGGGTACGGGGCGGGCAGCGAGGTCTGGCGAAGCCGTTCGATCGTGATCGTCGTCACCGCCGGCTGGGCGGGCGTGCCCGCGAGGAGTCCGGGCGCCTGGGGCAGCCCGGCCTGCACCCGGTTGCGCCGGTCGACCTTGCCGTACGTCGGCTGCCACACCCGGCCGTCGAAATCGTCCACGGTGAGCACTCGGATGAGCTGCGGCGAGCCGGCCGTGGTCTGATACGTCAGCACCGGGGCGTCACTGCGGCTCCGAAGGTCTTCGCGCAGATCCAGGATCGGGTTGAGTACCGCGATGGTGTCGTCCCCGTCGTCGCCGAAGGCGCCGGGCGGCACGATCCGGGTCGCCAGACCCGGCAGCAAGGCCGGTACGACGAGGGCGACGGTGACCGCCGCGGCGATCACCGGCAGCCCGTCCGGCCCCCACAGCGGCTGGCTGCGACCGTGCGGGCCGACGAGCCGGCCCCACTCCCGCCCGGCCACGGCCTCGCTGCCGGTCAACAGCAGCAGATAGCCGAGGGCGGCCAGCAGGAACGACCACCACGGCACGCCGTAGGACCAGATCATCGACGTGGGCAGCAGGATCGCCACCAGGGGTACCCCGGCTGCGGCCGGCGTGGCGGTGGCACCGGCGAGCAGGTCGACGAACCACCAGGCGAAGGCGAGGCCGATCGCGACGAGTGCCCGGCTGCCGGGGTCGTCCGGGATCGGTGGGGGTAGCGCGTACACCGACTCCGCCCCCGACTGCAGCACGGACCACAGCGCTACCAGGCTCTTCCAGGTCGGCAGCAGACTCAGGCCGTACAACGCGTTGAGGGTCGCGACACCGGCCAGGGCGCCGGCCACCGAACCGACGCTCTGCCCCAGCACACCGCTGACCAGCCAGTTCACCAGGGCGGCGCAGACCATGATCTGGGCCGCGTCGCCCAGCCAGTCCCAGCCGTCGATCAGGGGACTGATGGAGGTGCCGGCGAGCAGCACGGCGAGCACACCCAGCGCGCGGACTCTCGCCAGCTCGAGCCAGTCGGCCGCCGAGCGGTTCATTGCCGGACCCGCCCGCGACTCAACTGCTGCCAGGCGGCCGGAATCGAGGTGTGCGGAGCGTAGGAGCAGACCTGCCAGCCCGCGTCGGTGAGGGCGGAACCCGCGGCCTGACTCGCGCGGCTGAGCTGCCCGGCCAGGCCGGTCGGCAGATCGGCCCACTGCGCAGGAGCCATCACCATCGCGAAACCGGCGCCACAGCGGGCCAGCGGCGCGACGTCCCCGACGTCCACCTCGCCGAGAATCGCCACCAGGTGGCGCGCGGTCGGTGTGCGGGCGACCAGCTCGATCGCGTCCACCAGGCTGTGCGGCTCGGCCGGCGCCAGCAGCGCGAGCCGATCGAGCAGAACTTCCCGGGCGTCACCGTCGTCGGCTGCCGCATAGCCGGAGTCGTGGCCGTCGGTCACCAGCCGCACCGCGAAACCCTTGCGGGCAAGGTGCTCGCAGACCGACGCGGCGGCGCTGACGGCCCATTCCAGCGAACCGGACGGGCCCTCTCCGCGATGACCGATCAAACGCGCGTCCAGCACCACATCGGCCAGCAACTCCTGGGACTGCTCGTGCTGGCGCACCATCAACTCGCCACGACGCGCGGTGGTCGGCCAGTGCACCCGCCGCAGATCGTCGCCGAGCCGGTACTCGCGGATCGCCACGTCGTAGTCGCCGGCGACGGCCAGGTTGCGCAGGTCGGAGTCCCCGCCTCCCTGATGACCGCCGCCGCCGAGACCGCCGGACAGCGCATGTACACGCGGCAGGACGATGATCCGGTCCGTCTCCGGGTACTCCTGGGACGATCGCGCGACGCCGAGACCGTCGGTCGACTGCAGCGTCATCGGACCCAGCCGGTACGCCCCCCGGCTCGACGGCTCCACCTGGTACTTCACGGTGACGTGCTCGGCGGGAGCCATCCGGTCGAGGGTGAACTGCGGGCTCGGGGCGGGCGCGGGCAGACGCTCGGAAGCCAGATACAGCCGGGACAGGTAGCGGCTCGGGTTCATGATCCGCACGTGCACGGTGGCGACGGAGCCGACGGTGATCCGCGCGGGAGTGACCGTGCGACGCAGCCGGATGGCATCCGGAGTGAGCCTCAGCGAGAACACCCCGAAGACCGGCACCGCGAGCAGGAGAAGAGCCACCCGGAGGACGTCGCGCTGCCCGAGAATCAGCGCCGCGGCCAGGATGAGCACCCCGACCCCGCCCAGGAACCGGCCCCGAGTGGTCAGACTGTCGAGGAGGGCGCGCATCGGCTCACCGCCGCCCGCCCGGGATCGGCACCTGACGCAGCAGATCCCGCACGATCAGTTCGGCGGTGACCCCGGTCACCCGCGCCTCGCCGGTCAGCAGCAGGCGGTGGGCGAGGACGGGCTCCGCCAGCTCCTGCACGTCGTCGGGACGCACGTAGGCCCGCCCGTACATCGCCGCCAGCGCCTGGCACGCGCGGAGCAACTGCAGGGTGCTGCGCGGGGAGGCGCCGAGACGCAGCTGTGGATGCCCTCGGGTGGCCGAGACCAGGTCGATCAGGTACTGCTTGAGCTCCGCCGAGGCGTGGACGCTGTGCACCGTGCGGGACAGTTCCCGGATCGTCGTGGCGTCGGTCACCGGCCGCAGCAGATCGAGCGGATCGGTCTCGTCGCGGGAGGAGAGCATGGCGAGCTCGGCCCGTGGCGCGGGATAGCCCATCGACACCCGGCACATGAAGCGATCCCGCTGGTTCTCCGGCAGGGGATAGGTGCCGGACATCTCGATCGGGTTCTGAGTGGCGATCACCATGAAGGGCGCTTCGAGGTCGTAACTGGCGCCGTCCACCGTGACCTGGCGTTCCTCCATGCACTCCAGCAGTGCGGACTGGGTCTTGGGGGAGGCTCGGTTGATCTCGTCACCGACGACGATGTTCGCGAAGACCGGGCCCGGCTTGAACTCGAAATCCCGGGTCTCCTGGTTGAAGATCGGCACCCCGGTGATGTCGCTGGGCAGGAGGTCGGGCGTGAACTGGATCCGCCGGACCGTGCAGTCGATGGCGCGGGCCAGCGATTTGGCCAGCATCGTCTTGCCCACGCCCGGCACGTCCTCCACCAGGAGGTGGCCACCGGCCAGCAGCACCGTCATCGTCCGGCGCACGACGTCGGGCTTGCCCTCGATCACCGATTCCATCGCGGCCCGGATCGCCTCGGTGACGTCGGCCAGGCGCTCCAGCGCGGCGGGGGTCGCCGTCTGCACGCCTTGCGTCGTCGTCACTCCGGTCTCCTCTCGGCCGGACGTCATGAGTCCGGACAGCTCAGTAGGCGGCCACCCGGAGTCGACCTCCAAGACTGCCTTCCAGAACGGTACGTGAGGGGACTGACAATCGCCCAGCCCATGAACGTTCGAGTACCTCCCAACCCGTCGTGGTCAGTCGAACAAACCCAAGTAAGTCGAACAGGCCCGGTCAGTCGAACAAGCTCCACCGGACGACAGGCATGGCCTTCCCCACGACCTGGCGGAGGGTGCGCAACTCCTCTGCCTGCCACCGCGGCCTGGTCTCTGGCTGCTCGCCGTCGAGAGCCACGGCACATTCAGGGCGAAGAGCCTGTCGTAGCACGCGTGCTCGCGTCGGCTGTTCGTCGGGAATGGCCATCCGAGCGTGATCATCCTGCGGCTGAGAACGTCGCGGTTCCTGCCTATCTTTGCGACCGGTCATTGCCGTGTGGCGTGCCATTGTTGGACGAATACCGCCAGATCAGGATCGATAGGCCAACACAAAGCGTGAGGCCGAGAACGCTGCCGTAGATGAGGAACCGGCTTGCCTGAGAAATACCGGTCAGTAGCGTGAAGGTGAACGAAATGCCGCATAGAAGCATATTGAGAATGCGCCACCTACTCCCGGCCCGGAACCGGCGAACGAAAGCGTCGCGCATGTTTCATGGTAGTCACGCCTCGGCGTTGTCGCGGGCGGGTTTACCGGTGGCGAATGGCCGGATAGTGCTCGGGCATCCAGCTGACGGCCCAGTAGCCAGCGATCGCTGGTTGTCCGGCCGTTAACTGGATGCTCGGCTCTTTGCCGGATGCTCCCTCAGGCTGGGGCGAGCCCGGCCGCGTCTCCGAGGGCGGCCAATTCCGGATCTGTCAGATGGAACTCCACGCTGTCCGCCGCATCGTGAAGAAGGGCCACGGGTTCGTTACCCGACCAGCACTCCGCCCCGATGGTCCAGCTGCAGACCGCCACGAAGGACTGCCACTGATCGGGATCGTGCAGGGCGATATCGATTCCCATCTGCGTGCGCTTGCCGGTACGCCGAAGGCCTCTCTCCTGCTCCAGAAGGAGCCAGGCCGCCGCGCGAACGGTCTCCGGGACGTTCTTCGGCGGGATGTCGAACCACAGGTCCACCCACGCCTGCGAGATTCGAGGCCTGACTGCCTGCAGGACCGCCGCCACGACGGGCGCCGCCGCTTGCGGCCCGCGGATCCCAGCCGCGAGGGTGAAGACGCTGGTCGGCGTCAGCCCGCCTCTGTGCCGATCCGTCATTGGCCGAGGGTCCCACGCCCGAGGTCGCAAAGGGGCTGCCGCCGGGTGTCCGGGATCGAATGGTTACGTTGCGGGCCGAATGGGCGCGGTGATCCGCGATCAATGCAGCCATTCGGTGCGCAGGGTGGCCGTTCGAGCGCCGGCGCGCCACGGAGCGGCCCGCGGGCCGAGGCCCCCACTTCCCCCCACCACTTCACGGACGGGCCGGTCTGACTCCCACGGCCCCACGCGGGCCAGCGGCCAGGGTCCGAACAATCTGATAAAAGCGATATGAACCAGGAGGCTCCGCGGGCCGCCCCCCACCCCTCCCCATTCCCACGTCAGGCCGCTGACCTGCGGAAACAGCCCCACGGAGGCCCCGAGGACCCGCTCGCGCCGTCCCTGTCGTTATCGTTGCGTGATTAGTGGGGCGAAGTGGGGTAATGTGGAGGGCATCGGAGGGCGGAGGTTCTCCGGTCAGGTGGGAAGGAGGGCCCGATGTTCCTCGGGACCTACTCGCCACGCCTGGATGACAAGGGCCGGCTGATCCTGCCGGCGAAGTTTCGTGACCAGCTCGCCGACGGCGTGGTGGTCACCCGAGGCCAGGAGCGCTGTCTGTTCGTGTTTCCCACCGACGAGTTCGCGCGGGTGCATGACCAGCTACGCCAGGCGCCTGTCTCGAGCAAGCACGCTCGCGACTACCTGCGGGTCTTCCTGTCCGGGGCCTCCGACGAGGTGCCGGACAAGCAGGGCCGCATCACCCTGCCGGCCAACCTGCGCAACTACGCCGGGCTCGACCGTGAGTGTGCGGTCATCGGCGCGGGCACGCGGGTGGAGATCTGGGCCGCCCCGGCCTGGGAGTCCTACCTGGCCGAGCAGGAGGAGGCGTTCGCGTCGGTCGCCGAGGAGGTCGTCCCGGGTCTCTTCTGAGCCCGGTCCGCCCGCCCGAGGCCGAGCCACCGGCCCGATCAGGTCTCCAGCCGTCCGGTACCTGGCACACCTTCCCCGGTGCCAGGGCAGTGACGGAGGGAGACCTGATCGGGTGAGGTCACCCCATGTCCCTACGTCCGCCCCCCGACGAACTGCTGAGGACGTTCCATGACCGATCCCGCACGGCTGCACGTTCCCGTGCTGCGCGAGGCGGTCCTCGATCTGCTGGCACCGGCTCTCACCCGTCCGCGGGCGATCTGCGTGGACGCCACGGCCGGCCTCGGCGGCCACAGTGAAGCACTGCTGCAACGCTTTCCGCAGGTGCAGCTGATCGGCATCGACCGCGACGCCAGCGCGATCGAGCTCGCCGGCCGCCGTCTGGCCGTCTTCGGCAGCCGGGTGCGGCTGGTCCAGGCGGTCTACGACCGTATCTCGGACGTGCTGGCGGATCTCGGCATCGACGAGGTCGACGGCGTGCTCTTCGACCTCGGCGTGTCCTCCCTCCAGCTCGACCGGGACGACCGGGGCTTCTCCTACGCTCGCGACACCGTCCTCGACATGCGGATGGACCAGGGCGCCGGGCCGACCGCGGCCGACATCCTCAACACCTACTCCGAGGCCGACCTGACCCGGGTGCGGCGCGACTACGGCGAGGAGAAGTTCGCCCGCAGGATCGCCGCGGCCGTCGTGTCCGCGCGCGCCGTCGAGCCCTTCACCACCAGCGCCCGGCTGGTCGAACTCATCCGGGACAGTGTGCCGGCGGTCACCCGACGCACCGGGGGCAACCCGGCCAAGCGGACGTTCCAGGCACTGCGCATCGAGGTGAACACCGAGCTCGCCGCGCTCGGCCGGGCCCTCCCGGCGGCGATCGAGGCCCTCGCCGTGGACGGTCGCATCGTCGTCATGTCGTACCAGTCCCTGGAAGACCGGATGGTGAAACACGTTCTGACACAGGGGGCGACGAGCACTGCACCGCCGGATCTGCCGGTCGTGCCGCCGGAGTACCAACCGGAGCTGGAGCTGCTGACCAGGGGCGCGATCCAGGCCGACCAGGCCGAGATCGAGGCCAATCCGAGGGCCGCGTCGGTGCGGGTACGCGCTGCTCGCCGGCTCCGGCGCCCCACGTCGGCGACCCCGCACCGTTCCACTCGACCGACGCGACGAAAGGCGGCTCGATGAGCACCGTGTCCGTGGCCCGTGGGCCCGGTGGATCTCGCGGCCAGGGCCTGCGCCCCGCGTTGCGGCTGCTCGCCCCGCCGCTGCCGCGGCGCTGGCGGCCGAGCTTCGTCGCGGTCTGTTCGATGATCATGCTCGGCTGCCTGGCCAGCCTGCTCGGCATCAACATCCTGCTCACCCGCGGCGCCTACACCGAGCAGCAGCTCACCCTGAAGCAGACCGCGCTGATGGAGAGCGAGCAGGCGCTGAGCGAGAAGGTCTCGGCCCAGGCCTCGCCGGAGCTGCTGGGGCAGCGGGCCCGCGCGCTCGGGATGATCCCGAACTCCAGCCCCGCCTTCATCGAGCTCAAGAACGGGACGATCGCGGGCAGCCCGACGCCGGCCTCCACCTCCACCGCACCGGAGGCGGCCGATCTCGGTGGCACGCCACTGACGCCGCAGCAGCAGGCGGCGGCCGCGGCGGAGGCCAACGGCGGCGTGACCGCGGACGGCAACGCCGCCAGCGTCCCCCTGGTCGACCCCGGTCAGGGGGCGCCGGCGCCGACGACCGGCTCGACGGCCGGCGAAGGCACGTCCGACGGCGCGGTCCTGGTCGACCCGGGCACCGAGTCGAAGCGCACGCAGAGCGCGGCCGTCCAGGCCGAGACCGGCGTGGACCAGGCCGAGAACGGATCGAACCAGGCCGGGTCGACCCAGGCCGGCGGCGAAAGTCACGCCACGACCCAGAACACCGAGACCCAGAACATCGAGACGCAGAACGCCGAACCCCAGAACCAGACCGGCGAGGCAGAGCAGCCGGCCGGCGGTCAGCAGCAGTCGTCCACGCAATCGCAGTCGGCTCAATCTCAGTCCGCTCAATCTCAGTCCGCCCAGTCTCAGCAGAGCAGCGGGACGGGCGACGGCGCGGTCCTGGACGCATCCGCAGGAGGCGGCCGGTGACGATCGCGCCCCCACGTCCACCGTCCGCCAAGAACGACCGGCGGCCGACCGCGCCGCCGGCTCACCGATCCCAGCTGCGGCGGGCCCGGGTGTTCACGATCGTCACGTTGCTGGCGGTGGCGCTCTTCGCCGGCCGTCTGCTGCAGATCCAGGTGATGGACGCCAGCGCGCTGGCCGAACAGGCCCTCGGCCAGCGTCTGGTCAAGACGAAGCTGATCGCCGACCGCGGCCTGATCCTCGACAACACCGGGGTGGAGCTGGCGGGCAACGTCGAGCGCCGCAACATCACCATCGACCAGACCCTGGTCGGGGAGTACCCGACCGGCGTCGAGGGCGCG
>JBDIAG010000100.1:0-10050 GCA_039812305.1 Actinomycetales bacterium
CCGGTGGATCCAATCAGGTGGGCAAGTGCGCTATCCGGCGCAGCACCTCGCGTGTCATCGCCGGTGTCTCCGGCGTGGCGGAAAGGGCGACGTAACAGCACGCGCCCTCGATGTAGGTATTGATGGCGCGCGCCGTCGTCTCGTCGAAGAACTTCTCCAAGGTTCGCTGCCCGATATCGATCATGCCCGCGGTGAGCGACCGATACTCCGGCGAACGCAAGGTGATCGCGTACAACTCGTAGTAGAGGATCAGTTCGCGTTGGGAGCTTTGGAAGTCCTCGTGAATGAGCCGGACGGCGGCCTCCACCGCGCCGGCGGCGTCCTCGACGGTGGCGAACCGATTCTCGATCTGCTCCCGGATGACGTCGACACAGCGCGTGAACGCCTCTTTCAGGAGGTGATCGCTGTTGTCGAAGTGATAGCTCAAGGAGCCGACCTGGACCTCGGCCTCGGCGGCGACCCTGCGCTGGGTCGTCCCGGCGACCCCGTGTTCGGCGATCGAGTCGATCGTCGCCTCGATGATCCGATCGCGACGAGTGGGGTCGTGTCGACGTGTCCTCATGTTCGTCCTTCTGCGTGAACGGCTTATGGGTGAGCGTCCATACTTGTATGGGCGAACGTACATATCGCAGGATAGCGCGGCAACCGGCGCGGTCGACTCATGATCGGGCCCGAGGGCCAGTATGTCGGATACGCAAGGCTGACCATCCGGCCGCGGTCACCACAAGCTCTACGGCGAGGTTCGCCGCGCCTCACCCGTCTGCTGCCCGGGCGCCGGCAGCGCGGAGACCCGCTCGCCGGAGCGGCGTGGGGTCTCCCGGCCGTCACGCTGGGATGCTCCGACTGGGGATGTGGGGCGCGTGCGGCTGCTCCACGCGACCCCGGCCACCACGAGTACGCCGCCGAGGACGTCCAGGAAGGCCGGGCGTTCGTCCAGAGTGAGCCAGGTGGTGGCGATCCCGACGACGGGCACCAGCATGGAGAAGGGCGCGACGACACCGGCCGGATAGCGTTTCATCAGCCACACCCAGATGCCGGAGGCGACCACGGTCGCCAGCAGGACGGTGTAGGCCAGCCCGATCCAGGCGGGCACGGCCGTCCGTGTCGCGGCCGTGGCCCAGGCGTCGCGGATCTCGCCCGGGCCTTCGATCGCGAGCGAGAGCGCGAGCATCGGCAGCGGCGGAACGACGGCCATCCACAGGGTGAGGTGCAGCGGATTCGGCGGTGCGGCCAGACGGCTCGAGATGTTCCCGACGGCCCAGCCGAAGGCTCCCAGAATCACCAGCCAGAAAGGCCACCAGCTCTCGGTGCCGCTGCGAGACAGGGCAACCAGGACGAGGCCGGCCACCGCCGCACCGACGCCCCCCACTCGACGTGCGGTCATCGGCTCGCGCAGGAACACGGCGCCCAGCAGCACGGTGAACGGCGCCGACGCCTGGAGCACGAGCGAGGCGATACCGGCCGGGAAGCCGGCCGCCATGCCCAGGTACAGCCCGAAGAACTGCACTGTCCCGAAGCCGAGCCCGTAGCCGACGAGCCAGCGCAGGGGGACCGCTGGCCGGGGCACGAAGAGCAGTGCCGGAATCGCGAGGAGGGCGAATCGCAGAGCGACCAGGAGGATCGGCGGGAACTGCTGGAGCGAGGCGTGAATCGCGAGGAAGTTGACTCCCCACAAGGCTGCGACGAGGCAGGCGAGAGCTGCGTGTCGGATCGGCATGACTGCAGTTTCCGTGATGCAACAGTGAAGCACCAGCGACTACTCTTTCATCGTTACTGTAGGTTGCCTACATGGATTTCCGACACCTCGATCTGCTCCGTGAGCTGTCGGTGCGGGGCACCCTGGCTGCCGTGGCCGCGGCCACGCATCGCACGCCGTCGGCGGTATCGCAGCAACTGAAGACGGCCGAGCGGGAGTTCGGCGTCCGCTTGGTCGAGCCCGTGTCCCGGGGAGTCCGGTTGACGGCCGCCGGCCAGATCCTGGCCGATGGTGCCGACGAGGTCGGCCGGGCCTTCGCCGAGGTCCAGGCCCGCCTCGACGCGAGCCTCGGTGAGCCACGTGGGACGGTCTCGATCGGCTCGCTGCCGAGTGCGGGCGAGGCGCTCCTGCCGGGCCTGGTGGCGCGGCTGCGCGGGTCCGACATCCACCTTGACCTGGACGACTTCGACCTCGCCGAGACGGATTACGCCGCACGCACTCTCGACGTGGACGTCGTCATCGCCCACAGCCTGGCCGGTGATGGTCCGCACGGCGCCGAGGGGCTCGTGAGCCGGGTGCTCGCCCGCGAACCCATCGACGTCGCCATGCCGTCCGATCATCCGCTGGCGGCTCTGGAACGGTTGCGACCGGAGGACCTGGTCGGGGTACCGTGGATCGGGGTTCCCAGCGGCTACCCGTTCGACACCATCCTCATCGCGGTCGAGAACGCGACGGGAGCGCGGCTCGACCGCCGAGTCCGCCTGCGGGACAACCATCTGGTCGAGGCGCTCGTCGCCACCGGCGCCGGACTGGCGCTGCTGCCGCGCTTCACCACCGCTCCGCGTCCCGGCGTCACGACACGACCGTTGGACGGCGTGCGCGCCGATCGCAGCATCGTCGCCCTCGCCCGGCCCGATCGCTTCACGCACCTTGCCGTGCGCACCGTGGTCGATCACCTCGCCGACATCGGAACGGGGCTGGAGCATTCGCGCGTCGGGCAGTCCGGCTAGGTCGCGCGTCGACGCGGTGCCCATCTCGCCGTGCCTATCTCGCCGTGCGCTATCGCCGGCCGGTCGCCGAGCCGGCTCGCCGTCGTTCGACACGTCGCCGGTCGTCACGGTGCGCCTGGCGAAGGGCCTCCAGGGCGCGGTCGAGGGTGGCCTCGGCTGGGTTCACGACGCAGATCCATCCCTGCGCGCCGTACACCGGGTGCGGCAGGAAGACGTCCTCAGCGCCGTGGTCGACGTCTGCGTCGTCCTCGGGAGCCTGACCGAGGAGTTCGCGGGCGACCTTCGTGCCCACATGGATGTTGAGCCGCCAGCGATCCGGGACGTCCAGACGCGACCCGACGTCGCCCGGGTAGTTCTTCGTGACGATCGTGGCGTAGGGCTGGCGGTTGGTCGGGACCCGGCCGTCGGGTGCGAAGTAGAAGAAGTGGTCGCCCCACGAGATGTCGGGGTGCTCGCTGCCGGGCTGGGGTGCGAGTTCGAGAACGCCGTCGAAGCCGCTGATCTCTGCCAGGATTCGTTGCATGGACATGGTTCAAGTGTGTGCTTGAAGTGTTTGCGGAGGGTTGGCCCCGGTGAGTGGCCCCGGCGCCGGTGAGAGCTACTCCACGAGCCGCTTGTCGTGCGTCAGCGGATACTCCGGGCAGCAGATCCGCGACCTGGAACGCGTCGGCGTCATTCTGCCCGCCCGCCGTCAGCCCAATGGCTATCGTCAGTTCGCCCGGCCGCATCTGATCGCGCTGCGCGCCTATCGCAACCTGGCCGTCGCGGTGGGTCCGGTCGCGGCCCGCGCCACGATGCGCGAGATCCGCGGCCTTCCGCGGGACGAGGCCGTCGCCCGCATCGTCGGGCTCCACGTCCGGCTTGCTCGTTCTCGCGAGGACACGTTGGCCGCTCTCCGGGCGCTCGACGCCATTGTGGACGAGAGTGCCCAGGACGCCCCGGCGCTGCCGGCGGACTCGATGACCATCACCGAACTGTCGCTCGCCCTCGGAGTGCGCTCGTCGACCCTGCGGTTCTGGGAGCAGGAAGGCCTCGTCACACCCGTGCGGGAGGGGGCGGCACGCGTACGCAGCTACCCGCCGGACGCGGTCCGGGACGCCCGCATCGTCGCCGCACTGCGCTCCGGCGGCTATCGGATACCCGCGGTGCGGGCTGTCATGACGTCGCTGCTCGCGGCCCATGGGTCGGCCGAGGCTCGCGACGCCCTCCAGGGCCGCCTGCAGACCATTGCCGCGCAGTCCGCGGCTCTCCTCCGGGCGGGGACGGATCTGGCCGACCTGTTGACCCCGTCGCCGCTGGACGTGGTGGGCAACGGCTAGTGGCGGCTGGTGGTCCTCGCCTGACGTTGTTCTTGGGTTGAATGTGTGGCCGTACGGCGGTGTCGAGGGCGTTGTCGGCGGTGCCGTTGGTGTGGCTGAGTGTCGTGGCCGTTCTGGTTGGCCCGGTGGATGGGCGGAGTCGCGGTGGTTGGGGTAGCCGGCGTGGAGTGGGTGGTCCAGAGCGTGATCGGCCCGCCGCCCACCATCGCGATGGGCGCGAGGGGCTGCTCGATTGACCAGGTGTTCGCGCGTTGACCGGTTGTCGGCCGAGCAGCCGGGGATCGCCGGCTGCTCGGCACATACCTGGTCAACGCGCGAACAGCCGGCTGATCGGGGTGGGACCCGGGGGTGTGGGTCCGGCCGGAACCGACCGGGACGGCGAACCGAGACCGCTCGCGGGACGCCTGGATCCGGCCGAATATGGCTATTCGGACATGGCCGTGGGTTGGGTGTGGTGGTGGTCCGCTCCTGGCAGTGCTTCGCCCGGTGGGACAGTGTCGGTGATGTCGAGGGCTGCGCCTGGCGCTCGGCCTCTGGCAGTGCTCCTCGTGGCGGCACAGCGCCAGAGGGTTGAGGGCTACCTGGCGCACCTCTCCACACCGGTCGGACTCAGCGCCCGGATGGGTCGGTCTTCAGTGGCGAGGGCTCTGGCGACTGAGGGGTCGCGCCATTTCTGTCTGTGACGTGGCTGATGTGCAGCACTCGATCTCTGTCGAGGCGACGTCTGGGCGACCTGCGCATGATGCCGCGGATGAACCTGCCGCTGGTGGCGCGATCACGACACCAGCGGCAGGTTCATCGGCCGGATCATCGGCACCGGAACGTATGCGGGCACGCCGGCCGGTGAGCTCGTGTCGGACTCGCGAGCACGACCATGAGCGACGGGATCGTTCTTGGAGCGACGGACTCCTCATGTGCTGCGACGTGCACTGTTAGCACTAGTCAATGGCGGACACGGCGCCTAAAAGGCCGAACATATGTTTGCCGTGTGTGGATGCATGCGGTAGCGTTGGTGCATGGATCGGCACCGCGATGAGGCCGCCGGGC
The DNA here is from genome assembly GCA_039812305.1 of Actinomycetales bacterium. Lineage (GTDB taxonomy): Bacteria > Actinomycetota > Actinomycetes > Actinomycetales > CAWJMD01 > JBDIAG01. Next base: position 5,073 of record JBDIAG010000100.1, read on the forward strand.
ACGAAGCCCCGGCGGTGGTTGGTGCGCCTATCGCCGCCCTCGACGTAGCAGTCACAACTGGTCAATGGCCCACCGATGTGGCCGCGATGTTCCTCATAGAGCCGGAGCAGATCGTCCCCCTGATCGCGCAGTGGCGAGCTGTCCTGGGCACTGTCTCATCGGGCTCGGACAAGCCGGTCGTGGCGCGGGTCGGTGGGGCGCCCGCTGGCACGGCCGGGACGGCGTCGGCCCAGAGGGCGGCCCCTGAGGACATGCGCGGTCCGGCCGAGCCGGGGTATGCGCGCGTGGTACGGGAGGCGATGACCGCGTCGGCGGATCTGGTCGGGCAGGTGGCTCGATTGCGGGAGTTCTATGACCAGGCGGCGCGGGATCGGGATCTGATCGCGGCCGCCGCCAGTGGCGGGGAGCCGATGTCGGCCGAAGGGCTGGGGATCCTTGTGGACGGTCAGGTCGAGTCCCATCCGGTACTGGGCCGCTCCCTGGAGACGGTGGTGGGGCTGGCCTCACGAGCCGAGAGCCTCGCCGGAACCCACGCCCGGGGGTTGCTCGATGTCACCGAACAGGTCGAACGGCTGGAGCGGGCCTGTGCTGCGGTGAAAGCCCGACTCGGAGAGTCGTTCATGGCCGCCCGGAAGGCGCAGTGGCAGGCTGTCCAGGCTCGCCTCGACGCCACCGCCGCGATCCACGGGCGGGGCGAGGTGCCGGCCTCCTGGGACACCACGGCACGTGCCGCCGTCGCGGATCTCGCCTATGCCAGCCTGACCTCGCACACCGCGGGGCGGGCCAGGCACGCTCGGGACCAGGTGTTGCTGGAGCGTCTGCCACACACGCTCGCCGCTCTGGCGCGCGGGGATATCTCGGTGGGCACGGTCCGCGTGATCTACTCCCAAGTCAGGGATCTCGACGCCGATCAGCAGACTGGTGTCGACGCCGACCTGGCTGACTTGTTCGATCAGCCGCTGGCCGCCGCTCGTTACGAGCGTGAGGCCGAGGCCGCCGCCCTGGCCCGTGACCCGGAGGGGTGTCTGGCTCGGCAGGTGGCCGCGGTCACGCAGCGTCGGGTCACCACTCGCCGCGGCGCGGACGGATTGGCTCGGGTCACTCTGACCGTCCCCGTCCCGGACGCGGCGGCGGTCACCGCCGCCCTGGATCGTTGCGCCGAGCAGGCCCGCGGTGACGGTCGGGACTCGCGGGGTCGCCAACAGGTGCGGGCCGACACCGCCGTGGAGGCGATCACCGGCACTCGTGCCTGCGCCCACGACCCCGAACCGCCACTCGCGCAGTCGCAGTCAGGGTCCGAGGCGGGCCCGGAGGGCGAGGCGGGTCTGGATCCCGAAGCGGGCGCCGAGCCGAAAGCCAATCTGGTGCCGGAGCCCGACGCGGGCCCGTGCGAAGCAGGTTGCGACGCGGGCGCTGAGCGCGAGACCAGTCCGGCGGCGGAGTCCGACGCGAGCCCGGAGGACGAAGCAGGTCTGGATCCCGACGCTGGCGATGAGCGCGAGTCCGATCCGGCGGCGGAGTCCGATGCGAGCCCGGATGAAGCAGGTCTGGATCCCGAAGCGGGCGCCGAGCCGGAAGCCCACCCGCAACCGGAGTCCGACGCGGCGGACTCGGCCAGCGGCTCAGCAGCGCGGCCCGAACCACCGCCCCAACGGTGCGACCGACGCGAGCCGTCAGCCCAGGAGAAGCGTGACTCGACCGCCCAGGCCGGTGCGGGTTCCGATGTCACCACGAGTCCCCGGACCACCCCCGGCGCTCAGGCCACCCCCGGAGCTCAGATCGGCACCAGGGCCGACTCCGATGCCGGCGTCGGCCGACACCGGCCCTCACCTGACGTCGACGGTGGTGACGCCAGCTCGACTGATGCCGAGACGGCGCCCGACGCGGCGCTCGACACGGTGACCAACTCCGTGACCGACACGGTGACCGATGCCGACGATGAGGCCGCCGCACCCGCATCCGCACCCGCGTCCGAAGCCGCATTACCTGAAGTTGCCTCGCGCGAATCGGCCACAGCTGCGTCGGCGGGGCGGGTGCCGGTGTGGGCGGGACGGTGTCCCGCGTGTCACGCGTTCACGCCTCCTCGGCAGCGGCCACCGATCGAACTCCACCTGATCATCACCGATCACGCGCTGTTCGCCGATCCCGACGACACCAGTCCCACCGCGACCACGCCCGCCTCCCTCGACGGACACCCCATCCCGCCCGCCCTGGCACGACGACTCCTCGCCGATCCCGACACCCAGGTCGCGGTCAGACGGCTCTACCTGCATCCCACGAGCCGGCAACTCGTCGCGATGGACTCCCGCCGGCGCACGTTCGACGGCATCCTGCGGACCTTCATCACCACCCGCGACCAGACCTGCCGTGCTCCCTACTCCGCGGCACCGATCCGACACATCGACCACGCCACCCCCCATCGCAACCAAGGGGCCACGACCGCCGGCAACGGGTCGGGACTCTGCGAATCCGCCAACTACCTCAAGGACATGCCCGGTATCACCGCGACGCCCGTCCCGGATCCCGAGACCGGCGACACCCACGCCACCCCGGCCATGCGGTGGCGGATGCCGTCCGGACGCGAGTACACCACCCGCGCACCGGCTCTCATTCCCCGGTACTCAGCCCGCCCCGGCGACGAGTGGTCGAGTTCGTAGTGGCGAGCGCCCCATGTCGTCGCCGTCCTGCTCCGGGAACAGGGACCGTCGCTGTCCGAGCCCCACCCGGCAGGCGCGGCCTGGGTGGCCACGCACCTGCTCGGGCAGTCGGTGGCCGCCCCCGGCGATCGAGTCAGCGGGGTGGTTACCGGGTGAGTAGCGGCCGGGGCCCGAGGACGCACTGACCGGCCATAGCTCGGCACGTTGCGCATGATGTCGCGGAGGAACCGGCCGGTGGTGTCGTGATCGCGCCATCAGCAGCGGGATCACCGGCGCGGGCACACGACAACCCCGGACGAACTCGTCTAGTCGACGGCCGCGTGCACGTGCGGGATGCCCCGGACGTGGTGGCGGGCGTGCTCGACCGCTTGGTCGAGGGTGTTGACCAGGTGGTTCTCGTGGCGCAGGGAATCCAGCACGCCCATGCCGGCGAGCAGGCGCAGATGGTCGTCCTGGACGCCCTTGATGATGACGACGATGCCGCGGCGCTCCAGGTCGGTCACGATCTCGGCGAGGGTGTTGGCGCCGGTGGCGTCGAGGATGCCCAGCCGGGACATCCGGATGATCACCACGGTGACCGCGGGGTGCCCGGCGTCGGCCTGGATCGCGGTCGAGATGCGTTCCGCCGCACCGAAGAACATCGCACCGTCGAGCCGCAGCAGGGCGATCTGCTCGTCCCCGGGCGCGGGGTCGCCGGGCAGGTCCTCGCGGGTCACGCTGGAGCGCTTGGCCACCTGACGCAGGGCGAGGAACGCGGCGACGACGATCCCGATCTGGACTGCCTCGATCAGGTCGAAACACACCGTGATCACCGCCGTGACGACGAAGATGATCCCGTCAGAGCGGGTCGACCGCACGACCTTGAGGAGTGTCGTCATCGGGACCATCCGGAAGCAGGTCACCATCAGCACGCCCGAGAGCGCCGCCAGCGGGATCTGGGACACCGGGCGCGTGGCCAGATAGACCACCCCCAGCAGGAAGAGCGAATGCACGACGGCCGCCACCCGCGTCCGCGCTCCGGACCGGACGTTCACCGCGGTGCGCGCGATCGCACCGGTGGCGGGCATGCCACCGAAGACCCCCGAGGCGATCGAGGCCAGCCCCTGACCGGTCAGCTCCCGGTCCGGGTTGTAGGGGCCGGTGGGGGACATGGTGGCCGCCACCCGCGCGGACAGCAGCGACTCCACCCCGGCCAGGGCGGCCACCGCCAGCGCCGCGCCGAGCACGTGCCGGATGGCGGTGAAGTCGACACCCGGGATGACCGGAGTGGGCAGCTGCGACGGCAACTCACCGATCCGGGCGACGTCGAGGTGGGTGACATGGGCGACCAGGCTGGCCACGATCACCGCGGTCAGCGACTCCGGGATGCCTCGGTGGATCCTGGGCAGGACGAGCATGCAGACCGCGACGAGCCCCACCACGGCCAGCGAGCGGGTCGCCTGGGACCAGTCGGTATGGCTGAGCACGTGCCAGGTCGTCACCAGCGGACGTTCGCCGGCCGGCGCCGTGACGCTGAAGGCAGCCGGCACCTGCTGCAGGAAGATGATCACCGCGATGCCGAGCGTGAAGCCCTCGATCACCGGCCAGGGGATGAACGTCACTGCGCGGCCAAGCCCGACGGCGCCCGCGATCAGCACCACGGTGCCGCCCATCACGGTCACCAGGGCGACGCTGCTCAGCCCGTACTGGGCGACGATCGGCGCCAGGATGACCGCCATCGCCCCGGTCGGGCCGGAGACCTGCACGTGCGATCCACCGAAGACGGCCGCGACGAGGCCGGCCACGACGGCGGTGATCAGGCCGGCGGCCGCGCCGACCCCGGAGCTGATGCCGAAGGCGAGCGCCAGCGGCAGGGCGACCACGCCGACGGTGATCCCGGCCAGGATGTCGCCGCGCCACGAGCGGCGTAGCCCGGCGTAGTCACTGCGCCGGGGCAGCATGTTCTTGATCGATGCCACGACCAGTGGGCCGATCGACGACGGGGAGACGGGCAGCGCGCTCATCGTCGCCCACCTCGGGTCTGGACGGCGGTCGATCGGCCGTCGGCCGAGGTCAGCTGAATGGCTGGCAAGGGTGCGTGGCTCCCGCGCAGAGGATTGATGGCTTGCACAAGTATGCAAGCCAGCATAGTGGCCCGGCCGAGAGCGCCGCCGGGTTTTGGTGACCATCCACACGGTCGACACCTGAGGCACACCGATCTGCTCTAGCCTGGTGGGGGTGAGAGCAATTCGGCGCTTCAACGTTCGCACTGCCTTGCCGAAGCGACTGGAGGCACTCGGCCCCCTGGCGCTCAACCTGCGCTGGTCCTGGCACCAGCCCAC
>JBDIAG010000101.1:0-9954 GCA_039812305.1 Actinomycetales bacterium
GGGCCAGCGGCACGTCATGACGGCGCATCGCGAAGCCGATCAGCGACAGCCCGAGCAGGAGCAGCAGGTCGAAGGCCGAGCCCGAGGTGGCGTACACGCCCAAACCGCAGAAGACGGTGATGCCCGCGTACATGTACGGCTTCGGGATCAGCAGCAGCTTCGCCCACAGCGGCGCGAACGGCAGGTTGAGGATCAGCAGCACGACCATCGCCAGGAAGAAGCTGGCCAGCAGCGCCCAGACCAGGTCGGGGGCCCGGTCGAACAGCAGCGGACCGGGCTGCATGCCGTACTGCCGGAAGGCCGCCAGCATGATCGCCGCCGTGCTGGAGACCGGCAGGCCGAGGGCGAGCAGGGCTCCCATCGCCATCCCGGTGGTGGCGTTGCCGGCGGCCTCCGGAGCCGCCAGGCCGCGGATCGCGCCGGTGCCGAACTGCGGCTCCGGGCGGCGCCGGTCGAGGCGTCGCTCCAGGTCGTAGGCCATGAAGGTGGGCACCTCCGAACCACCGACCGGGATGACGCCGAAGGGCAGGCCGATCGCGGTGCCGCGCAACCACGCCGGCAGCGCCTCCAGGAACTCGGCCCGCTTCAGGTAGGGCCGGCCGGAGATCGCGATCTCCATCGCCTCCGGGTCCCGCCGGATCCGGGAGGCGACCTTGAAGACCTCGCCGAGGGCCAGGATCGCCACGGTGACGGTGACCAGCGAGATGCCTTCGAACAGCTGCGGTACGTGCATCGTGAACCGTTCGGTGCCGGTGAACGAATCGATGCCGACGACGGCGATGCCCAGACCGAGGATGAGCGAGACCAGCCCCTTGAGCACCGAGTCGGCGACGACCGAGGAGGTGGCGACGAAGGCGAACAGGGCGAGGGCGAAGAACTCCGCCGGCCCGAAGTTCGCGGAGAGGTCGGCCAGTGCGGGCGCGAGGAAGACGACGACGATCGAGGCGATCATGCCGCCGGTGAAGGCGCCGATCGCCGAGGTCGCCAGGGCCTGCGGGGCCCGCCCGGCCTTGGCCATCTGGTGGCCCTCGAACGTCGAGGCGATCGCCGACCCCTGACCCGGGGTGTTCATCAGGATGGCCATCGTGGAGTCGCCGAACAGACCGCCGAAGTAGACGCCGGAGAAGACGATGAACGCCGCCGTCGGGTCGAGCGCGAAGGTCATCGGCAGGAGCAGCGCCACCGCCATCGAGGAGCCGAGGCCGGGAAGGACGCCGACGGCGGTGCCGAGCAGACAGCCGACGACGACCCACATGATGTTGATCGGGGTGAGGGCTCCGGCGAAGCCCTCCATGAGAAGACCGAGCTGCTCCATCAGAAACCCCCTCCGAGAATGCCGGACGGCAGGGACAGCCCGAGCAGGACGCTGAAGGCCAGATAGGTCACGCTGGAGACCACCAGGGCCAGGGAGGCGTCGAAGAGGAGCCGCCTACTGCCGATCCCGCGGGTCACGCACCAGAACAGGATCGCCGCGCCGATGATCCAGCCGAGGAATTCCAGCAGGACCGCGAAGATGAGGAAGCCGATGACGCACCAGGCGATCGAGGTCCAGTCGGAGAAGAGTCGATATGTGCCGGGCGTGGAGTCCTCGGGAGGCTCCGGCGTGCGGATGTACTCCAGGACGAGCAGAGCGGCGACGATGTATCCCGCGACGGCCAGCAACCAGGGATAGAAGGTCGGCCCGGGAAAGTCGGTTCCCTCCGGAACCGCCATGATCAGATTCCCCACCACGAGATAGGTGGAGAAAGCCGCCATCAGCAGCGGAATGATCAGACCACTACGGCCGGCGAAGAATCCGCCAACTGGCTTTTCGGCCGTTTCGGTAGCCGTCGGCACGTCGCTCATTTCAGCACCTCCACCAGTTTCGCGACGCGGGATTCTTCCTCGCGCAGCCACGGTTCGAGTTCGGGCCCGGTGAGGAACACGGGGGTCCACTTGTTCCGTTCGACCGCGGACTTCCACTCCGGGGTCTCGACGGTCTCCACGACCAGCTTCGTCAGCTCCTCCTTCTCCTCGTCGGTGATGCCGGGAGGAGCGACCATGGCTCGCCAGTTCGCCAGGTCGACGTCGTAGCCCTGCTCGGTCAGCGTGGGGATGTCCACCCCGGGCAGCCGCTCCGGGCTGGCGAGGCCGAGGGCTCGCAGCCGGCCGCCTTCGATCTGGTCCGAGACGTCCATGTAGCCGGAGCTGGCCGCCGCGGCCGTGTTCGTGATCAGCGCCTGGGCCGCCTCGCCGCCGCCGGACTTGGGGATGTAGGTCAGCCGGTGCGGATCGATGCCCACCTTGATCGCCAGGTCGGTCATGACGAGCTGGTCGAAGGTGCCCCCGCCGGTCCAGGCCATCCCCTCCGGGTTGGCCTTCCAGGCGGCGACGAGTTGCTCCAGGTTCTGGTACGGCGAGTCGGCCTTCACGACGATGACGTCGTACTCCTCGACCACTCGCGCGATGAGGGTGACGTCCTCGTGGTTCACCGGGGCGTTCGTCTGCTCGACGCCGGCGACGAGACCGGTGCCGGTCACCATCAGGTTGTTCGCCCGGCCGCCCATCGTGCTCAGCTTGCCCAGGCCGATCGTGCCGGCGCCGCCGGGGATGTTCACCACCTGCACGTTGTTGACCAGGCGGTTCTGCCGCATTCCCTGCTGCATCTCGCGCTGGAAGGTGTCCCAGCCGCCGCCCGGACCGGCCGGCGCGATGAGGGTGAGATTCGACCGCACATCGGTGCCGCCGGCAGCGGCCTTGAACGAGTGGAACGTCGCCAATGCGATCACGGCGACGGCGAACACTGCATAACCTGCCATCACTAGGGGATGCCGTCCGTGCATCAGTTCCTCCTCGAACCCCGTGGCGCTCCACCGGTGAAAACCCCGTGGACGCGTTGACAGTAGTAGAGTCCGGACCGGATTGGACGACTACGAGGTCATATCTGACGGAGGTTGAAGAAAGCGATGTCAGTCTTGCTGGCCCGGGCGGCCACCGTCGAGGGCGATGCCGCACTGGCATTCGCCTCCGCAGAGGCGAACAGGCGGTCGGAGGATCTGGTGGTCTTCCACCTCGACCCGAACAAGACCTCCGACGACGCGGTCGACGGGCTGAAGGTCACCAACATCAGCCCGGACGCGCGGGCGCGGGACTCGGTCGGCGAACTGATCGACTACGCGAACTCGGAGGACATCTCGGTCGTGGTGATCGGGGTCAAGCACCGGACCGCGGTCGGCAAGCTCCTGCTCGGCAGCCAGGCCCAGCAGATTCTGCTCGAATCCAAGGTTCCGGTGATCGCGGTCAAGGCGGCTCGTTGACCTCCGTATAATTTGGGCTCCCGCGTCCTTTTTGCAACGGCTTTCGGAGGCCCACGATCTACCCGCTCAATCATGTACTGCGCGACTACGAGTGGGGGTCAGCCACCTCCATTCCCGAGTTGCTGGGCCTGCCGGCGACCGGGTCCGCGATCGCCGAGCTGTGGCTCGGAGCCCATCCCGACAGCCCGGCCGGAATCGTCCTGCCGGAGGGTGAGCAGCCGCTGGACGCCTGGCTGGCGGATGACCCGGCGAGTCTGGGGGAGCGGAGCCGGAAGCGGTTCGGCGACCGGCTGCCCTACCTGTTGAAGGTGCTGGCCGCGGAGAAGGCCCTGTCGCTGCAGGTGCACCCGACCGCGGAGCAGGCCGAACGCGGCTTCGCCGCCGAAGAGGCCGCCCGGGTGCCGCGTTCGGCCCGGGAACGCCGGTACAAGGATCCCTTCCACAAGCCGGAGATGATCCTCGCGGTCACCGACTTCGACGCGCTGTGCGGATTGCGTCCCGTCGCCGGGACCGTCGCGCTGCTCGACGCGCTGGCCCTGGAGGATGCCGGCCTGCGCCACGTCCGGTCGCTGCTGGACGAACCGGACGAGGCGACGGGCCTGCGCCGGGTGTTCGAGTTCGCCCTCTCCGAGCTGGGGGCGGGATCGGTCGCAGCGCTGGTCGATGCGTGCGGCCGGTATCTGGCGGCCACGCCGGCCGGGCCGTACGCCGTGGAGGCGCAGACGGTCCTGACCCTGGACCGCGCCTATCCGGGGGACCCGGGCATCGTCGTCGCACTCATGCTCAACCGGCTGACGCTGAGCCCGGGCGAGGCCCTGTACCTGCCCGCCGGCAACGTGCACGCCTACCTGCACGGCACCGGGATCGAGGTGATGGCCACCTCGGACAACGTCCTGCGGGCCGGCCTGACGCCGAAGTACGTCGACGTGCCCGAGCTGATGTCGGTCGTCGACTTCACACCGGCGCCGCAGCCGTACGTCGTGCCGGAGGGGCGGGGCGCCCTACGCCGCTACCGCGCGGGCGCCGCCGAGTTCGAGCTGGCCTGGGTGTGCCCCTCGGGGGAGGGCGTCGCGATCGACGAGACCGACGTGACCGGGCCGGGTGAAGCGGCAGATCCGGGGCCCCGAGTGGTGCTGTGTCTGTCCGGTTCGTTGGAGGTGTCCACGGATTCCTCCGGCCCGCGTGTGCTCGCCCCGGCGGACGCGGTGTTCGTGCCGGCCACCGAACACGAACTGCGGGTCGGCGGCACCGGTACCGGAGTCGTCGTCGGTGTTCCGGCGTAGACCGGACCGGTTCCCCACCACAAATTCACCGCGCGATCGGCCGGGTCCGGGCTGTTTGTCGGGCCGGAGCGGGTAATCTCGGCCCGCGGACGTCGCCGGATCGGCGCCCGTGCCGCCGGCCGGCGGCCTCCCCCGACCGCCGGAGGCGACGATCTACCCGCTGAATCACCGCCCGGTCCCGGTCCTCGGGGTGTGCTGATGCTCGGTCTGGTGACGGTCACGTACTCGCCGGGGGACACCTTGGCGTCGCTGCTGGATTCGATCCCCGCGGCCACCGGCCAGGAGGTGGCCGTCGTCATCTCCGACAACGGTTCCACCGACGGCAGTCTCGAGGCGGTCGAGGGGCGACCCGGCGTCACCGTGCTGCGCAACGAGGAGAACCTGGGCTACGGGCGCGGCGTGAACGCCGGCGTCGCGGCGCTGCCGGCCGCGGCCGACCCGATCCTCATCGTCAACCCCGACGTCGTCCTCGGCGAGGGATCGCTGGACGTGCTCTGCGAGGGCTTGCGACGCCACCCGCGGGCCGGTGCGGTCGGCCCGCTGATCACGACCCCGGAGGGCGTCGTCTACCCCTCGGCGCGGGAGCTGCCGCGGGTCGGGGTGGGCGTCGGGCACGCCGCGCTGGGCTGGTTCTGGCCGACCAATCCGTGGACGCGCGCCTACCGGCGCGACCTCGCCGACCCGGCCGAGCGGGCGGCCGGCTGGCTGTCCGGATCCTGCATGCTGATCCGGCGCGAGGCGTTCGAGACGGTGGGTGGGTTCGACCCGGCGTACTTCATGTACTTCGAGGACGTCGACCTCGGGGAGCGGCTCGGCCGGGCCGGCTATGAGAACGTCTACATCCCGGACGCGAAGGTCATGCACCGGGGCGGGCACAGCACCGAACGGCATCGCTCCGCGATGGTGGCGGTGCACCACGAGAGTGCCTACCGCTATCTCTCCGGCCGGTATCCGCGCTCCTACCAGGCGCCGTTGCGCTGGACCCTCAAGACGGGCCTGTGGATCCGGGCGGTGGCCGCCCGTCGTTCGGCGAAGGTGTCCGCGGGGGCGGCGCTGCCGCAGCGTCACCTGCGCTGACGTCCGGCTGCCACCCGGTCGAAGACGCCCAGGTGGGCCTCGCCGGCACTCCGCCAGGAGAAGGTGGCCCTGGCCCGCTCCAGCCCCGCCCGGCCCAGCGCCGCCCGTCTCGCCGGATCCGCCATCAGGTCCGCCAGCGCCCGTCCGATCTGATCGGGTTCGGGGTCGGTGTAGGCGACGGCGTCGCCGCCGACCTCCGGCAGCGACAGCCGCCGGGTGGTGAGCACCGCCGCGCCGCAGGCCATCGCCTCGGCGACCGGGAGTCCGAAGCCCTCGCCGAAGGAGGGGTAGGCGACGACCGCGGCTCCGCTGAGGTAGGTGGGCAGATCCTCGTTCGGCAGGTAGCCGGTGCGGACGACCCGCAGCGAGGCCGGGACGCCGGCCAGGGTGGTCTCCAGCTGGTCGTCCCAGCCCTTCATCCCGGCCAGGACGAGCGGCGGCGGATCCGGCTGCCCCTCGAACGCGCGAACCCACCCGCGCACCAGGCCGACCGCGTTCTTGCGGGGTTCCAGGGTGCCCAGGAAGGCCACGTAGTGCCCGGGCCGCAGGTCGTGCCGGGCGGCGAAGGCCTCGACGGCGGACGGCTCGGCGGGGCGGAAGGTCTCCAGGTCGACCCCGAGAGGGATGACGTCCAGCTCGGCCCTCGCCGGGCCGGCCCACCGCAGCACCTCGTCGCGGGTGGCCCGGGAGGGGACGACGCACACCCGCGCCACCCGCAGGGCCGCGCGGGTGGCGACCCGGAAGAACCTCGCCTTCACCGGTTCGTGCACCTGGGGGTCGGAGAAGAAGGTCGCGTCGTGCAGCGTGATCACCTTGGGCAGCGGCGCGGCGTAGGCGGTGGTGTAGTGCGGCGAGAAGAGCACCGTGGCCCGCGTCCGCGCCGCGATCGCGGCCAGTCCCGCCTGCTCCCAGGCCAGGCGTACCGGTCGCCGGGCAATCGACCGGGGTGCGGTCACCAGCCGCGCGCCCGGGGCCAGGCTGCGCCAGAGCTCGAGATCGCGGTGCTGGGTGACCACGACCAGATCGGCGCCCAACCGGTCGAGCTGGGCGACGACGTTGTCCAGATAGCGACCGACGCCGGCGCGGTCGGCGGGAACGGCTGTCGCGTCCACCAGGATTCGGCTCACGGGCCGACAGCCTATGCCGAGCATTGTCGTAGCTCGTGGCTACCATCGAAACCGTTCGGCACGAAGCGAGTGCGCGATGGCAGGAAGCGAGTGAGGAGCGTCGATGGACAAGGTGGTCCCGTCGGCATCGGCGGCGGTCGCGGACATCGGGTCGGGTTCCCGGTTGGCGGTCGGTGGGTTCGGGCTGTGCGGCATCCCGTCCGTGCTGATCGAGGCGGTGCTCGAGACCGGGGTGGACGCGCTCGAGGTGTTCTCCAACAACTGCGGAGTGGACGGCGTGGGTCTGGGCCTGCTGCTGGACGGCCGGCGGCTGCGCCGGATCGTCGCCTCGTACGTGGGGGAGAACAAGGAGTTCGCCCGGCAGTACCTCGAGGGCGAGCTCGAGGTGGAGCTCACCCCGCAGGGCACCCTCGCCGAGCGGCTGCGGATCGCCGGTTGCGGCATCCCGGCCTTCTTCACCCCGACCGGCGCGGGCACCCAGGTGGCCGACGGCGGGTTGCCGTGGCGCTACGACAGCGAGGGCAACGTCACGGTGGCGTCACCGGCCAAGCAGAAGCAGGTCTTCGACGTGTTCGGCAAGGAGCAGGAGTACGTGCTGGAACAGGCTCTGGTCGCCGACTTCGGTCTCGTGCGGGCGTGGAAGGGCGACCGGCACGGCAACCTCGTGTACCGGCAGTCCGCCCGCAACTTCAATCCGCTCTGCGCCATGGCCGGCCGGGTGACCATCGCCGAGGTGGAGAATCTGGTCGAGCCGGGGGAGCTCGATCCCGACGAGATCCATACCCCCGGCGTGTTCGTGCATCGGGTGGTCGCCCTGACCCCGGAGCAGGCGGCGGCCAAGCAGATCGAGAAGCGCACCGTGCGCCAGGAGGACTGAGATCATGCCGTGGAACCGCCACCAGATGGCCGCGCGCGCCGCGGCCGAGCTCTCCGACGGGGATTACGTCAATCTGGGGATCGGCCTGCCCACCCTGGTGCCGAACTTCGTCCCGGCCGGGGTGGAGCTCGTGCTGCAGTCCGAGAACGGGTTGCTCGGGGTCGGGCCGTACCCCGCGGAGGACGAGGTGGATGCCGACCTCATCAACGCCGGCAAGGAGACCGTGACGCTGCTGCCCGGGGCGTCGATCTTCGACTCGGCGACGAGCTTCGGGATGATCCGCGGCAGCAAGATCGACGCGGCGATCCTCGGGGCGATGCAGGTCTCGCGCGCCGGCGACATCGCCAACTGGATGATCCCGGGCAAGATGGTCAAGGGCATGGGTGGCGCGATGGATCTGGTCGCCGGCGCTCGCCGGGTGGTCGTGCTGATGGAGCACGTCGCCAAGGACGGGTCGTACAAGATCGTCGACGAGTGTTCCCTGCCGTACACGGGTCGCGGGGTCGTGGAGCGCATCATCACCGATCTGGCGGTGATCGACGTGACTCCGGAGGGCCTGCGCCTGATCGAGCTGGCGCCCGGGGTCACCGTGCCGGAGGTCGTCGACAAGACCGAGCCCGAGCTCGTCGTCGCTCTCGTCTGAACGTGTCCGCTGAGGTGCTGGTCGGCGGGTCGCCGCGGGTCGCGATCACCGTGGAGCAGTTCTGGGAGCGGGTGCCGGGTGGTACGGCGGTGTCGATCGCTCGCTTCCTCAGCGCGCACCGGCAGTTGCCGCCGGGGGCGCGGTCCCGGCTGGTGGGAGTGGCCGCGGCCCATCCTCCGGGCCGGCTGGCCCCGGAGCTGCGGACCGGTCTGCGGGTGCGGCACCTGCCGCTGCCGCGTCCGGTTCTGTACGACGCGTGGCGATCGCTGCGGACGCCGCCGGTGCAGACCGTCACCGGCCGGGTCGACCTGTTGCACGCCACCACCTTCGCGATCCCGCCGGTGACCGCGCCGCTCGTGGTGACCGTCCACGATCTGGCCTTCCTGTCCGCCCCGGAGCACTTCACCCCGCGTGGGAACCGCTTCTTCCGAGCCGGTCTGGAGCTGACCCGGCGGCGCGCGCGGCTGGTGCTGGTGCCGAGCCGGCAGACGATGGCCGAATGCGTCGAGGCCGGCATCGAGTCCGAACGGCTGCGCCTGGTGCCGTGGGGCGTGGACCCGGTCCGGGCCTCGCCGTCCCAGGTCGAGCTGGTGCGCCGCCGCCACGGCCTGGGCCGGGATTACGTCCTGTGGTGCGGCACCCACGAACCCCGGAAGAATCTGCCGAGGCTGTTGTCCGCCTTCGCGCGGGTCGCGGGCGAGCGTCCCGATCTCGATCTGGTGCTCGTCGGGCCGCCCGGCTGGGGCGATTCCGTCGGCGCGGGCGAGCGTCCGCCCGTCGACCGGGTGCACACGCTCGGCCGGGTGCCGGCCGACGAGCTGGCCGCGCTCTATGCGGGCGCCACCGTGTTCTGCTACCCCTCTCTGCGAGAAGGCTTCGGTCTGCCCGTGCTCGAGGCGATGAGCGCCGGCGCGCCGGTGGTCACCTCCGCGGGCACGCCGATGGCCGACCTCCTCGGCGGCGGCGGGCTGGCCGTCTCGCCCACGGACGAAGCCGCGCTGGCCGAGGCGATGCTCGCGGTGCTGGCTGATCGCGATCGGTATGCGTCGGTTGCCCGGGTCAGAGCCGGCGAGTTCACCTGGCGGGCGACGGCGGAGGCGACCCAGCACGCTTACGACGAGGCACTCTGAGCGCTCAGAGCGAGGCCCGGAAGATCTGTTCCACGGCCGACCGGTCGACCGGGCGCGGGACGACCGACATCTGGCGCGTCTGCTTGAGCGTGCCGTCCACCAGGATCGGCAGGTCCTCCTCGCCATACCCGAACGCGTGCAGGCCCGTGGGCATCCCGATGTCCCGGCAGAGCCCGACGATCGCCTCCGCGATCGCGTCCGGGCCCTCGGCCGCCGTGATGACCTCGCCGGTGAGCATCGACGCCACGTGTTGGTGTCTGGCCGGGTCGGCCTGGTAGGTCCAGCGGAAGGCGGCGGGAGCGGTGACGGAGACGGCTTGTCCGTGCGGCACCATCGGCATCCGGGGATAGCCCTCCGCCCGATAGCCGCGGACCGCTCCGGCGACCGGATAGGCGTTGGCGTGTGGCAGGTGCGTGCCCGCGTTGCCGAAACCGGTGCCCGCGTAGGTCGAGGCCAGGGCCATCGCGTAACGGGCCTTCGCGTCGTTGCCGTCCGCGACCGCGCGCCGCAGGGAACCGGCG
>JBDIAG010000102.1:0-9789 GCA_039812305.1 Actinomycetales bacterium
CTATGGGGAGACACGTTGTCGCCATTCGCCACCGCGGGCCCAGCTCCATGCGACTGCATCCAGGATCGACAAGAGGATCTCGACACCTCGGTTCGCATGCGTATAGCTGACCCATCTCGTGTTGCCATCGATCCGATCAGTTCAATCATCTGCTGGCGATCCCAGGTCACAGGCGAGGCATCCCGATCGAACATGACGGCTGCGCGAGATAGTTTGCCCACGTTATGCCCGAGGGCGCGAAGGAAATGCGCGCGGCGCTCCTTCTCATTGCGATACCCACGATCGGCGCCGCAAGTTTTCGCGCGCAATCCTAGATTGGACATTCGCACGATCGTGTCGGCGATCAGTCGACGCCGTGACTCTTCCGTTCTTCATGTGCAGTGTGCGCTGGCCCGAGGGTGCCAATTCACGTAGGCTCCTTCGGGCGAGGTCGGTTTCGCGTGTCGGGATACCTGCAGCCACGACAAGGTAGCGCTTGGCTTTGCTCTCATCGACATAGATCCGAGCATCCATGATCAGGTGCCCGACACTTCTTCATGACATCGGCTCATGGCTCGTGCCTGTCCGTGGGGCTGTCTTCGTCCAAATCGTGCCAGCGCTCCCAGGCTGCCTGTCGTGTCATATGCAGCATGGCGCCGATCTCGGACCAGCTCTTGCCATGGCGCCGCGCAGTCTTGACCGCGATGAGTTCTGCCCGATCCAACAGGGAGCGCACGAGGTGGGTGTCGGCCAGGGCTTTCAGGGCGGCGTCGCCGTCATCGGGGTGGTTCGGCACCGCACTTGGGCTGTCGTTGTGCCAGCCGTTGAGTCGTACCCATGCCCGTCGACCATCCTGCCATGGAGACCTTCCTCTACTCATGGTCGTCAGGATAGCTTGACGTGTGACTGTCAAGCGACCTTGTCGCGAGAAGGGTTCCGGTCGGGGCTGATTGCGAGTTCAGAATTCTGGCGACATGTACTCGATATCGGTTGCTGTACGCTTCGCGACGTTCACTCTGCAAAGCTTCATCGGGCTGGCCATCGGACGAGCGGTGTCGTCCTGGCCCCCAGCGGAGTGCATGTCGAGCACCCGCGGACCGGTCGTCTTTGGCGCAACATGGGTCACCGCAGTCTGATTCGCCGGCTCCGAGGCAGTGCGCGAAACGGCAAGTGCCAGTTCTGCACTCGGATCCGGCTCGTCAATCTCGCGGTCATCGGCATCTTGAGCTTCAACGTCCGGGGCATCTGCCTGCCGGGGTACACGACCGCACGCGCTGAGGTCACACGGCGCGACGTCGCGCAGCCGCGACTTAACGTCCTCGACCAATTGGGGCGTCTCTACCGGTACGTTCCAGGGGGCTCGGGTGGAAGCGACTCGGCAGGCCGCGGTAGACGCCCCGAGCATCCGGTTGAGTGCGGAGCATCCTGCGATATCTGGCGGTTGGGCCGTTGTCTGGATGCTGGCGTTTCTCCAGCTGGTTCGTCGCCGTGTCAGTCGCGTTGTGTCCTGCCAGGCGTGGTTGTGTCCAGCCAGGCGCGTGAAATACGCCCCGTCTGGCTCCCCACACGCCGCTTGGCAGGACACAACGCTGCTATGCCGTGACCGCGTTGCCACGACTGTCGTCCGGCACGGTAGGTGACGCGGTGCGTGCGGACCGACCGTGCAATAGACACCCGGCAGGTCAGGCCGAAGGCGCCGAGGTGATGACGGTTGTGAACGCGTCCTCGAGAGCCCCCGCGACCGTCGTCGGTTCGCCCAGGTAGCCGTTGACCATCGCTCCGTCCCGCAGGATCATCAGTTGTCTCGCAACGGAATCCACATCCTCGACCCCCGACTCGGCGGCGATGCCGGCGAATTCCTCGAGCAGCCATCGGCGGTGTGCGTCGACAGTGATCCGCACCGGATCGTCGGGGTCGGCGAACTCGGCGGCCGCGTTGATGAAGGCACAGCCGCGGAATCCCGGACTGCAGCTGGCGGCGCCGATTCCGTCGGCGAGCGCACGTAAAGACCCCACCGGATCTCCCTCTCGCCGGACGCTCCGGATCCACTCACGTTCCGCCTCCGCCTGCCCTTCCAGGTAGGCGACGACGAGGTCGCTCTTGCTGCGGAAATGGCGGTAGAAGGTGACCTTGGTGATGCCGACCTGCTCGATGATCCGGTCGGCACTCGTGGCGCGGATTCCGTGCGCGTAGAACAGCTCGTTCGTGGCCGTCAGGATGCGCGCTCGCGTACTCGCTCCCGATGAGGTGCGGGCCACCGTCTCGGTGGTCTCGGCGTGCATGTCCCTACTCCCATCGTGGTCCAGCTGGTTGCGTCCTGCGCCCCGGCAGTCTATGGTCTTCCATGTAGACGAACTAGTAACTCTACATTCCGAACCCACGAAGGAGAGACCATGTCCGCACCCCTGTACACCGCCATCGCCACCTCGACCGGCGACGGCCGGGCCGGAGGTCGGGCCGTGACCGACGACGGCCTGCTCGACGTGATGCTCGCCATCCCGGCGTCCCTGGGCGGGCCCGGTGGGGCGACCAATCCCGAGCAGTTGTTCGCCGCCGGCTGGGCGTCGTCGCCTCGCAGCGCAAGGTGCCGCTGGTGGGTTCGACGGTCGTCGCCGAGGTCTCGATCGTCCCGAACGGGTCCGGCGGCTTCGCCCTCAGCGCCGCTCTGCGCGTGCACATCGGCGGCGGAATCGCCGCCGATCTCGCCGAAAGCCTCACCGCCGCCGCTCACGAGGTGTGCCCGTACTCGGTCGCCACCCGCGGCAACGTCCCCGTCACCGTCGCGACCACTGTCGCGTGACCAGCCCACGTCCATCAGAGAAGAAAAAGCCATGACCACCACCGCGACGGCCCCCACGTCCACCTTCGGCAGCGCGCTGCGCCGCCTCTATCTCGTCCGCTTCGCCTTCGCCGTCGTGTGGGCGGCCCTCCTGTTCCTTACCGCGACGACCGCCGGCCCGCTCCTGACCGGCCTGTTGATCGTCTACCCGCTGTTCGACGCGGCCGCCGTGCTCTGGCAGCTCCGCGCCGAGCGCGACTCCCAGCGTCCGAAGGTCACCGAGTGGGTCAACGTCGTCGTCAGCGTGCTCGTCGCCATCGCGCTCGGCTGGGCCGCGGCGGGCTCCATCGCCGCCGCGCTCACCGTCTCGGGGGTCTGGGCCGTCGGCTCCGGCATCCCACAGCTCATCACCGCCATCCGCAACCGTCGCTCCGGAGGTCAGGTGGCGCAGATGCTCAGCGGCGGCATCTCCGTGCTCGCCGGCCTCGGCTTCCTGATGCAGGGTCTGCGCGGTGCGGGCAACATCGCAGGTGTGGGCGGCTACGCCACCCTCGGCGGGATCTTCTTCCTGATCTCCGCCATCCGCCTCAACACCCTGCTGCGGAGGACGCAATCATGACGGACGACGAGCGAGAGCCCGACTACGACCTGATCGTCGTCGGGGCTGGATCGACCGGCGAGAACGTCGCCGACTACGCGACCAAACGCGGTGTGCGCGTGGCGATCGTCGAATCCGAGTTGGTCGGGGGCGAGTGTTCCTACTGGGCGTGCATGCCGTCCAAGGTGCTCCTGCGCAGCGGGCAGGCGGTGCGGGCCGCGCGCCGCGTGGCCGGCGCCCGCGAAGCGGTCGGGGGAACCGTCGACGCCTCCGCCGTCTTCGCCCGGCGATCGTCGTTCACCAGCCAGTGGGCCGACGACGCGCAGGCCGACTGGGTCGCTTCGGCAGGCATCGATCTCATCCGTGGGCGCGCCCGTCTCGCCGGTCCGGGTCGCGTGCGCGTCGCCGACCGGGTCTACCGGACGAAGGCAGTCGCGCTCGCGACCGGCTCGGTCCCGGTCCTGCCCGGCATCCCCGGTCTCGCGGACGCGGCGCCGTGGGGAACCCGCGAGGCCACCTCCGCCGACCACGTCCCGCCTCGCCTCATCGTGATCGGCGGGGGAGTCGCCGGCATCGAGCTCGCCTTCGCCTTCTCGTCCTTGGGGTCGCGGGTGACGCTGCTGGCTCGCTCCGGACTGCTCCGGCACGAAGAGCCCTTCGTCGGTGACTACCTCGCCTCGGCACTGACGGAGGAGGGAGTCGACGTGCGGCTCGGCGCGGTACCGGCACGTGTCGATCGCGACGCCGAGGGCGTCCGAGTCGGTCTGGACGACGGCAGCACCCTGCTCGCGGACGAGCTTCTCGTCGCGACCGGACGACGTCCGAACCTTGCCGATCTCGGCCTCGAGACGATCGGTCTGGACGTCCACGATGGCTTGGCTGTGGACGAGACCATGCTCGTCGACGGCACCGACTGGCTCTACGCCGTGGGGGATGTCAACGGACGGGCACTGCTCACGCACCAGGGCAAGTACCAGGCCCGGGCCGCGGGGGAGGCCATCGCCGCCCGGCTACAGGGCTCGCCCGTCTCGGACGAACCGTGGGGACGGCACGTCGCCACCGCCGACCAGGCGGCCGTGCCCCATGTGGTGTTCTCCGATCCGGAGGTCGCCAGCGTCGGACTCACCGAATCGCGCGCGCGAGACCAGGGACTCGCCATCCGGACCGTCGAGTACGACCTCGGCTCGGTGGCCGGCGCCGTACTCCATGCCGACGGCTACACCGGACGCGCGAACCTCGTCATCGACGAAGACCGCCGCGTCATCGTCGGCGCGACCTTCGTCGGCCAGGACGTGGCCGAACTCCTGCACGCGGCGACCATCGCGATCGTCGGGGAAGTGACGGTCGATCGACTCTGGCACGCCGTCCCCGCCTATCCGACGATCAGTGAGATCTGGCTACGACTCCTGGAGGCCTACGGCCGGCCGGCCGAATGATTTCTCGGCGACACTGTTCTGCCATGACCACTTCCGCGATTCCCTCCTTCGACGAGGCGAAAGGTCGTCTGATCCCGCGCGTGTTCGGCGAAACGCAATTGTCGATCCTCCGGAGTGAGCATCGGTCGCGACGTGGCGCGGAGTGGCCGGCGGTCTGGCGGATCGCCGGCGAACTCTGTGTCGCGGTGTGCCTCGACGAGGGTGGCAACTGGCTTCCCGTGACGCAGGAGATGGTCGATCAATGGCGCGTCGAACCCCGGGCCCTCTGGAGCATCGCCTTCGACAACAGTCGTGATACCGCGAAAGGTGTTGCGGTAGAAGAAGTGAGGCCGAAGGGGTCCGTCCTTCGTCATGAGAATCGGGACTGGGCGGCCTGGCTCCTGACCACACCGTCGCTGGTGGAGAAGGTCCGGGTGAAGGGTTCGCCCGTTCTCTTCGTGCCGATGGCCGAGGAGGTCTACCTCACGGGTTCTCACGATCTCGACGGCTTGGCCTTCGTCGCCCAGTTGCTCGAGTACCTCGTGGTGCGCGGCGACGAGGACGTGCTGACCGTCCGGCCGCTGGTGCTCGCGGACGGGGCCTGGCACGCCTTCGACTGGCCGGCTCCCTCGCGGTCTCGCTCGCGATTGCTCGCGCGGGAACATCCGGTGGTGAGCTTCGGGCCACGGCTCGAACGTCACTTCTGGATCGCGTGGTACCGACGGCAGGCGGCCGCGCTCGCCGGCGGTCCCGCCCGGGTCGCGCGGGTGGACGTGTCCGAGTCGTTGGACGGTCTTCCCATTCTGTCCGCGAGCGTGACCGAGGGAGTGGAGACGTTGCTGCCGGAGGTCGACCAGGTCGTGCGGATCGATCCGCGCGGCGTCTCCACGTCCATGCCGATGGCGCAGTTCCTGGCCGACGCCGGGGATCGGGTGCACCAGACGGATCTCCTG
Source organism: Actinomycetales bacterium (assembly GCA_039812305.1). GTDB lineage: Bacteria > Actinomycetota > Actinomycetes > Actinomycetales > CAWJMD01 > JBDIAG01. The sequence continues at coordinate 5,725 of JBDIAG010000102.1, forward strand.
CCGCGACGCTATCTGGTGTACCCGCGGCAGCCGCACACCATCGACGATCTGGCTGCCGCCGTCCTCACCGATCGGGGTCAGCGGGTCTTCCGGGAGGCGGTCGCGTACCTGCGTGCAGCGGGGCCGGAGAGCTTTCGCCGGCGCTATCGAGACCTCGATGACGACTTCGCGGACGATGGCCCGAGCGCTCTGTCCATCCTCCTCAAGGCCGGTCAGCACCCCTATCCGTGGACGATCGGCTGGTGCGACTGGGCCGGCGAGGACGAAGTGGGTCAAGTGCGTGACTTCGTGGCCAGCGGGTGCCGCAACCTGGGCCTGGCAGAACCGGTGTGGGACGAGGCGACCGAGGACCGCGTGACGGCGAGCCTGGCCGAGACCGCTCGTCGCGGCGACTACCCACCGGCCCTCTTCCGGGACATCGACACTCAACTGCGGACCGTCGGCCTCCGACTGCTGATGATCTCCGAGGACTCCGACATGTACCACTTCGCGCCCGTCACAGCCGAGACATTCGCCGCCCTCGACGGCGTGGAAGGAGAGGGATACGTACTGGGCGGCATCGACCGGGCGGCTGGCGGCTGAACGGCGGGGCATGGTCCCCGAGAGGAACTGCGAGCCGCCGAGCCGTTACGCGAGCTTGCTGCCGAACGAAGGAAGGCCGCGCGGCAATCCGGCTTCCGCCGATGCCAGAGGAGCAGACGGCATCGTGGCTCGGTCTCCTCGACCCTCTTCGACGCATTTCCCGAAGGGTGGACTCTGCAAAGGATGATTCGTTGGGAACGAGGAGAGCTGAGGTTGACGTAACACAAGCTATCCCGGGCCGCCCGCGCCATCCTTGAGCGCACAGTCATTCTCCTTGACCACATGCCGCCCTACTGAGACGAACTGCGCGCCGTCGAGCCGTTATGCGAGCTTGCTGTCGCCCGAGGGAAGTGGCGCGGCAATCCGGCTTCCGCCGATGCCAGAGGAGCAGACGGCATCGTGGCTCGGTCTCCTCGACCCTCTTCGACGCATTTCCCGAGGGTGGATGTCGCCGAGCATCCATGTGAGGGCCGAACATCCCGGGATTTTCGACTGCTGAGCCGTTGTCTGGGTCCGGGGCGCTTCTCGGCTGGTTCGGTCGCCGTGTTAGCCGCGTTGTGTCCTGCCAAGCGTGTTGTGTCCTGCCGGGTGCGTGAAATGCGCCCCGTCTGGCACCCCGAACTCCGCTTGGCAGGACACAACGCGGCTCATGCCGTTGATCGTCGCGACGCCCTCCTCTGGCATTTCGACACGGGCATAACGCCACTGGTCGCTCATTGCCTTAGGCCTTGCGCTTCTCTAGTAGCCGTCTCATCCGCTGATCGAGGGTCCTTCGACCAACGGGTTGCGTATCGCCATCCCGTCCTCTGGCGTCAATCCTCAGGAAGGCCTGCCCCAGGTCCGAGGGAGTGTGTCGGGTGGCGTGACTAGCCGGTGACGCTCAGGCGGTGGCTGACTCCGATTCGGTCCTCGTGGCGATGGGGAGCAACGGCGGAAGGTGTGTGCACCGTCGCGGGGGAGTGTCAACGTCTCCTGGCCGAGGATGTCCCCAGCTGAGTCAACTAACGGATGACTTGTGTATGGACTTAGTGTACTGTTGCTCTTGGGTGGCCGCGCGTTGGCCATCGACGACGAAGGGAGGGGCGTGCGCACCGGCTCAACACTGTTCCCGTTGCTTCGCTCTGAACTACTGGCCCGAACTCTCGGTCTCCTGTTCGTCGGCGGTGGCGAGTACAGGCTCACTGATCTCGCCTCGAAGTTCAACGTCACGAAGGCAGCGATGACTCGGCCTCTCCAGCAGCTGCTGGAGTCGGGCGCCATCCGCGTCAGGGTTGAAGGGAGGACCAAGTTCGTCTCCGCCGACACGGACTCGCCGGTGTATGAGCCTTTGCGTCAGCTGTGCCTGATCACTTACGGCCCTCCTGTCGTCATCGGCGAGGAGCTCGGCTCGGTCAGGGGGGTCGCGGCTGCCTACATCTTCGGGTCCTGGGCCGCCCGCGATGCTGGCATCGGTGGAGCCAGCCCGAAAGATATCGACGTGCTGGTCGTTTCTGATCGCGCATCGTTCTCGGACGTGTCTCGCGCGTGTGCGCGCGCGAGCCAGCTACTGGGGCGTGAGGTAAATCCGGTCATCAAGAGCATCTCCCAGTGGAAGCAACCTGACGCTTTCGTGCGGTCCATCCTCGATGGCCACATCACGCGTCTCGATCTGGGCTCGCCCCAGGAAGGTGGATGGGGTGGAACAGATTCCCCTCAAGAACCTGGACCGAGTCCGGGCGCTGATCCAGATTGGACGACTGACTTCGGTCTCGAGTGACTACCTCCTGGTGGACTCGGTCATCGCGGATGCCCGTGACGATCTGGCCGCCGCCAAGATGCTCGTTGAGAGCTTTCCGAAGAGGGCGTTCAACTGGCTACGATGCCGGACACAAGGCGCTGGCCGCGTTCCTGCAAGCCCAAGGTTGGCGTACCAAGGCCAGCGAGGGACACCACCGGTTGCTCATTGACGTGGTGACTGATGAGGCTCCCGGCCTGTCCGGCTTGCTCGGCGAGATGCGGGATGCGCTGAGCCGCCGGAATGTCCTCGACTATCCGACAGGGCCGGTTGAGGCGCCCACGGGTGACGAACTCCAGAGGTTTCTGGCCTCGATGCAGCGGCTGGTTGTCGGGGTCGGCAAGCTGATCGATGCCAGGGCCATCCCGCTTGTGCGAGAGGACTGAAGTCCCGGGATATGGCCGCAGCCGATCGGCCTGATTCGTGCTCATAACCGGGTTTGCCGGGGCTGCCGGGAAGAGTATGCGGGGACGCCCAAGTCGATCCTCCGGATTGAGCATCAGCCGCCAGGTGGCTGGGCCGGCGGTCTGGCCTATCGCCGGCGAACTCTGTGTAGCGGCGTGTCGACGATGCTGGCGAGTTGTTCCCCCGTGACCGCCGAGCATCCATTTGAAGGCCGAGCATCCTGCGATATCCGGCTGTTGGACCGTTGTCTGGATGCTGGCGCTTCTCCGGCTGGTTCAGTCGCCGTGCCAGTCAAGTTTGTGTCCTACCAAGCGTGCTGTGTCCTGCCGGGTGCGTGAAATATGCCCCGTCTGGCACCCCGAACTCCGCTTGGCAGGACACAACGCGGCATCGGGCCCGCACCTGCGGAAGCGGGCGCTGTGCATGCGGTGCCCGTCGTTGCAGCGGGTCCGAGCCGACGAGCTGGTCAGCCTTCTTGCGGGGTGAGCATGCCTTTCCCGCCATTCTGCGTCAGCATGCAACGCATTCTCACGTCACGCTGCAGGGTTGCGGACGTGTCCCAGCGTCTCGGGATTCACCTGGCGAATGGAGATCATGCCGCCTTCTCGTGCGCCCGAGACCGCTCACGCGCGTGATCGCGACTCCTGCCAGCGACACAATTCCGCCGATGAGAGCCGCCGTCGTCGGTATCTCGCTGAGCAGCGCCCACGAGAGCAGGACGGCCGTGCCGGGCACGAGATAGGTGGTTGCGGTCATCCGGCCGGCGCTGGTGCGGGAGAGCGCGTACGTCCAGAGGAGGAATGCGATGGCGGTCGGGAAGATCCCCAGGTAGACGACTCCGGCGGCCACCGTCCACGGGTGCTGGACGAGCTGAGTGATCGCGCCGCCGGCGAACGGCAGCGTCGCCACGGCGCCGGCCGTGGCCCCCAGCCAGGTCACCGTGACCGGATCCACGGTCGCCAGGGCCTGCTTCTGTAGCAGCACTCCGACGGCATACAGCGCCGCCGCGAGCAGGGCGAAAGCGACCCCGAGCGGGTCGACCTGCCCCGTCCACGACGCGGACGCGATGATCGCCACACCGACGAACGCGACGGTCATCCCCAGCATCAGCTGGCGCGGAAATCCCTCGCCGAGAAAGGTTCCCGCGAGGATGGCGACGATCACCGGTGCGAGATTCACCAGCATCGCGCTCGTGCCGGCGTCCAGGTACCGGCCCGCCGCATTCACCGCGACCGTGTAGATGCCGAACCACAGCACTCCGTAGGCGACGATCAGCAGCAGCGGGCGTCCCCGGGGAATCCGCA
>JBDIAG010000103.1:0-9757 GCA_039812305.1 Actinomycetales bacterium
AGGTGCCGGGGGCGGCGCCGGGGCGGGAGCAGGTGCCGCCGCGGGACCGGCCGCAGCAGTCGTCGTCGGAGCGCAGGTCGTCAAGGGCGCTGCCGAAGCCGGGCCGAAGGCAGGCAAAGCCGTCGCGGGCCAAGCGGAGACCGCCGCGAGCGGTGCCGAGGGCCAGGGTGGCGGCGGTGGCGCCGCACCCTCGAAGACGCCCCCGCCCTCCGCACCGCAGCCACGGACCCCCGCACCTCCCAAGTCCGGCCCGCCGCAGACCGGGAAGGAGTGACCAGCCATGCCTACGGAACAGAAGGTGCCCGGTAGCGAGCTGACGCCGATGAAGTTCAGCCGGCTCACCCGCCGCGGGGTGCTGCTCGGCCTCTCGGTCGCGCAGCTCATCACCCTCGGCATCGGCGGGCTGACCCTGCTGGTCGCGTTCTACGGCGGCGCCGGGATGCTGCTCGCCTACACCGCCCCGGTCTGGCTGCTCGCCGTGGTGCTGACCTGGGTGCCGGTCGCCGGGAGGCCGATGGTCGAATGGCTCCCGGTCGCCTGCTGGTGGCTGTGGCGCTCCACCGGTGGGCAACTGCTCTACCGGCGGCGGATCGTCAAGCCCCGCCCAGCCGGGAGTCTCGCGTTGCCCGGCGACGTGGCCCGGCTGCGGGAGCACCTGGACCCCGAGACCGGGGCGTGCATGATCCACGACCCCCGTCAGGCGACCTTGACGGTCGTGACGGAAGTGACTCATCCGGCATTCATCCTGCTCGACCCCGGCGAGCAAGAGCGGCGCGTCACCTCCTGGGGGCGGGTGCTCGCCACGGTCTGCCGCTCCGGGAGGATCGCGACCCTGCAAGTGCTCGAACGGACTCTGCCGGACTCGGGCAGCGGGCTGGCGGAGTGGTGGGCCGGGCACGGCACCGACGACGGCTCCTGGGCCGCGACCACCTACCGCGAACTGATCGAGCGGGCCGGCCCCGCGGGGGAAAGGCACGCCACCACGGTCAGCCTCTCCCTGGACATGAAGGTCGCCGCTCGGCAGATCAGGACTGCGGGCGGCGGCATCCGCGGTGCCGCCGCGGTGCTCCGGCAGGAGATGGCGACCCTTGTCGCGGCGCTGCGGTCTGCGGACTTGACCCCTTCGGGGTGGCTCGGCCCCGGCCAGGTCGCGGTCATCCTCCGCTCGGCGTATGACCCGGCCGTGGCCGCCACCTTGGAGCGCCACGGGCGGCTTGGGCAGGAGCTCGCCGCCGCCGGCCCGGTCGCGGTCACCGAGACCTGGGGCAACCTGCGCACCGACTCCGCCTGGCACACCGTGCTGTGGGTCTCGGAGTGGCCCCGCAGCCTCGTCTATCCGGGGTTCCTCGCGCCGGTGCTGCTCTCCACCGGCATCCAGCGGTCGGTGTCACTGATCTACACCCCGATGCGCTCGGACCAGGCGGCCCGCGACATCCGCAAGAAGAAGGTCGAACACATCTCGGATGCAGCCCAACGCGCTCGGATCGGGCAGATCGAGGACGCCGCCCAGACCGCCGAGTACCAAGACGTCCTGCAACAAGAAGCCGACCTGACCGCCGGACACGGGGTGCTGCGCGTCTCCGGCCTCATCTCCGTCTCCGCCCCCAGCGTCGACGAGCTGGAAGCCGCGATCGCCGCGATCGAACAAGCCTCGATCCAAGCCTCCTGCGAGACCAGAAGGCTCGTCGGCCAGCAAGCGGTCGCGTTCACGGCGGCCGCGCTGCCGCTGTGCCGCACGGTGTGACCAGCGCGCTCACCTGGCAGGCATCCCACCCTCGTTGAAGGAGGCCCATGATGCCCACGTTCACCGATCCGGCCCACGACGCCGGCGAAGCCTACGAGGCGTTGCGCGGGCTCGCGCACGCCACCCGCACCTTCGAGAACCCGGCCGACACCTACGCCGTGATCGGAGACCTGCTGGGCGGGCTGCGATCGTTGCGGCAGGTGCTCGACCAGCTCGCCACCGCCCATCTGACCCGTCAGCACCACGTCACCGACGACGCCCGCGACCACGCCGCCGGCGCGGCCGCGGCGCTGGCGGCCGCAGACGATCTGCACCAGGCCGGCACCCTCATCGACCAGGCCGACGACCGCCTCAGCGCCGCCTTCAACCAGTCGGGCCGGATCGTTTGGAACCCGCAGGACCGACGTGTCGAGCGGTGGATCGGCGTCGTGTTCCTCCAAGGCGAGGAAGCCGACCAGACTCTCGAACTCATCGACCGAGGCGGCGACGAGGCGGGCATCGAGCATCTGTCCAGGTGGGACTACGGCGACGAGACCACCAACGCCGCCTTCGAGAACGGGGATGTTCACGACACCGCCCCCGTCTATCCCGGAGACCGGCAGGCCGAGACCGGCGACTACGCCATGACCTACAACCTCCAGGCCGGGCACGTCGCCCTCTATCGGAGGCACCTGATCCCCTCCGAAGACGCCATCGACCCGCCCACCACGGCGCACGTCCCGCCGACCCGCGACACCGCCGCTCGCGAGACGGCAGCTCGACGCAGCGCCGTCCGGGGCGGGGGCTGGTTCGAGCATCCCGGCGTCGCCGCAGTCAAGCAGGCCCGCGGGCTGTCGCTCTGACAAAGCCACCACCGAGACGCGCCGGCGCGCACCTGCCCGCCATGAACAGCGCAGACCCCACCGCTCCGATGTCCCGGCAAGTCGGGACGCTCACCTTGACCGTCTGGCCGGACTCGCCGCTTGGCGAGCACCAGCGATACGCCTACCGCATCGAGGACACCGCGACCGGGCAGACGATCGACGGCCGGGACCTGTTCACCGGCGCCGGCGCCCCGGTCGCCCCGGACCGCGCGATGCGCGACCTCGCCGCCTACCTGACCGCGGCCGGCGACGCCCGCCAGTACGCCATCGACAACCCCGGCAGTAGGCCCGAGCACGAGGGCCTGTTTCCCGAATGGGTCGCCGAGGCCGCTCGCCAGAACGCAGACGCGCTGGCCCTGCTGGCCGAGGGCGAACCGCCGGAGCCGTCACGGCGGCCGGCACCCACGCCGTCATGGTTCGCGTACCCCGGCGGTAGCACGACGGCTCAGATACGGGGGCGGTCGTTGTGAGCCGGGACGAGAAGCTGCATACCGCCGTCCTCGTGGCCCCAGCCTCGGAGCGGCGTCGGCTGCGCAAGCAGCGGCGGCAAGCCGCCGCCCGGCTCGTCGCTGAGCAGCGTCACGTCGAGAAGGAAGCGGCCCAGGCCAAGGCCGCCGCCGAGCGGGCCGAACGCCGTGCCACGGTCTACCTGCCCGCCGCTGGCGAGTCCGGCCCGGCGGCGCTGAGGACACCGGGCGGGTTTCGAGTGCCCCGGCATCAGGACACCAGCGCCGTGCTTGCCGGGCAGTACCCGTTCCTGGCTGAAGCCGGGCTCGGAGCCGCGGGAATCTTCATTGGCCAAGACCTCTACAGCGGCTCGTCGTTCGTGTACGACCCGTGGGAGCTGTATCGGCGGGGCATCATCACCGCACCGAACCTGATCTTGGCCGGGATCGTCGGCTCCGGGAAATCCTCGCTCGCCAAGAGCCTCTACACCCGCAGTCTGCCCTTCGGGTACCGCGTCTATGTGCCCGGCGACCCCAAAGGCGAGCACTCCGGCGTCGCGGAAGCAGTCGGCGGCAAAGCGATCATCCTCGGGTATGGGATGGGCAACAGGCTCAACCCATTGGATGAGGGTTACCGGCCCGGCGGCCTGTCCGACCAGGAGTGGGCCACCACACTCGCCTCGCGACGCCGCGATCTGCTCGGAGCCTTGACGGAGACGGTGCTGGATCGGCGGTTGGCGCCGTTGGAGCACACCGCGATCGACACTGCCCTGGCCGGCGCGGTGCGCGACGCGGACGTGCCGATCCTGCCGATGGTGGTCGACCGGCTGCTGCGCCCCGACGCTGCCGACGACCCGGACGGCCGGCTCACCGAGGACGGCCGCCAAGTGGGTCACGCACTGCGCCGCCTGGTGGCTGGGGACCTGGCCGGCCTGTTCGACGGGCCGAGCACCGTCAGGTTCGATCCGTCGTTGCCGATGGTCAGCCTCGACCTCTCGCGCGTCACCGAGAACTCCACCCTCATCAGCGTCCTGATGACCTGCTCGTCGGCGTGGATGGAAGCCGCCCTGCTCGACCCCAACGGGGGCCGCAGGTGGGTCGTCTACGACGAGGCATGGCGGCTGATGTCGCATCCGGCGCTCTTGCGGCGGATGGACGCGCACTGGCGGCTGGCGAGGCACTACGGGCTGGCGAATCTGCTCGTGTTCCACAAGCTCACCGACTTGGAGAACGTCGGCGATGCGGGGTCGGCGAACCGGGCATTGGCGAACAGCCTGCTGGCGAACGCGGAGACGAGGATCGTCTACCGGCAGGAGACCGATCAGCTCGGCCCCACCGCCGTGGCGCTTGGGCTGACCGGCACCGAACGTCGCCTGCTGCCTGGACTCGGCACCGGGCAAGGCTTGTGGCGGATCAAGGACCGCGCCTTCGTGGTACAGCACCAGCTCCACCCCGCCGAGCTGGCCGCGTTCGACACCACCGCCCGGATGACCGGCAAAGGCTAGAAGTTCCCCGGATTCCTGATCGTTCGTCGGGATTTCTGACGGTTCATCGGTCGAACTGACGGTTCCTCGGGATTGCTGAACGGTTCCTCCCGGAGTCGTGACCGGAACCGGCCGGGAATCCCCGTGCGCCCTGCGGCCCCTCGGCTGTTGCCGGTAGGGGCGGGTGCACCTGGCGGCATGAGGAAACCCGAGCCGCAGCCTGAGCCTGTCCCCGTCTCCATTCCGCTCGTTGTGCTCGATGTACGTGAGGACGGCACCGTGACCGTCACCGTCGACGGGAAGCGGTTGGCCCCCGACCCTTTCGCGCCGCCGTGGCGACGATCGTCGTTCGGGCAGATCATCGACCGGGCCACGAACGACCGGACGACACCGGCAAGGGTCGAGGTCCGCGAAGCGGACGGCACGACGTTCACCGACATCATCGCCGCCCGCCGCCGGCGATCCCGCCCGGAACCCGAACCGCAGGCATCGGCGGGGCCGGTGTTCCACACCGTCGAGGGCGAGGGGTTCGTTCCCGGCGAGGACGTGGCGGTCGCGGTCGTCACCGGGCACACCGACGCCGCTCACACCGGCACCGCGCGCGCCCTCATCGACCCGGCCGGAGCCACCGTCGACCAGACCGGCGGGGTCATCGAGGTCATCCTGTTCGGCCGCGTCTCCGGCACCACGATCATCCGGCGAGTGCCGTGAGCGAGCAGGGGCGGCAGACGGGCTCGTTCGGGGACGAGCTGACCAACGCCGCGATGATCGGGCTGGTCGTGCTGTTCGGCGTCGCGTTGATCCTGCGCGCCGCTGGATCAGTGGCCGCGTTCCTGACCGGCACACCGCAGCCGGCCGGCGATCCCGCCTCCGGGGTCGGCGTGCTGTTCCGTCCCGGCGATCCCGGCGCGGCGCTCGACGCGGACGGCCTGAACCCGGTCGTCTACTGGATCGTCGCCGGGCTGCTGCTCGCCGGTCTCGTCATCGGCGGGCTACGGGCGTGGCTGCGGCTGCGTCGCCACACCCACCGGATCGAGCAGGACCCGCGCCGCATGGCCGGGATCGCCACACGCCACGAGGTCGCCGCGGCTGCGTCTGACAAGGCGCTGCTGCGCCGCGCGGGAAACCTGCGCCCCGGTCTGAGCGACCCTCGGCCGCAGGACGTGGGCTACCGGCTCGGCACCTCCAAGGGCGCGAGCGTGTGGGCGAGCGTGGAGGACTCGATCATGGTCATCGGGCCGCCCCGCTCCGGGAAGGGCCTGCATCTGGTGATCCCGGCGATCCTCGATGCACCCGGCGCCGTCGTCGTCACGTCGACCAGGCCGGACAACCTCACCGCGACCATGCGTGCCCGGCGCAGGATCGGCCCGGTCGCGATCTTCGACCCCCAGCACTTGGCCGAGGGTCTGCCCGCCGGGATGCGGTGGTCACCGATCCGGGGCTGCGAGTCGCCGCAGACGGCGATGATTCGCGCGACTGGGCTCGCTGCCGGCACCGGCCTGGCCGCGGGCGGTGTCGATGGCGGAGGCTTTTGGGAGGGCAAGACACGGGCCGCGCTCCAAGCCCTGCTGCACGCTGCGGCGATCGACCACCGGCAGCCGGCTGAGCTGTTCCGGTGGACTCTCGATCCGACTGCGGCCGCCGATGCGGTGGCAATCCTGACCGGCTCGACCCAGGCTGCGACCGGATGGGCGGAGTCCTTGGAGGCGATGATCGACTCCGACCCGAGAACCCGCGACTCGATCTGGCAGGGCGTCTCCCTGGCTCTCGGCTCGCTGGCCGACCCGCGCGTGCTCGATGCCGTCTCGCCCGGCCCCGGTGAGGGTTTCGACCCCGAAGCGTTCATCCGCGACCGTGGCACGCTGTTCTTGCTGGCTACCGGGTCCGGTGCGGGAGCCAGCGCCGCGCTGGTCGCCGCGCTCGTGGAAGACCTGATCGAGACCGCCCGCCGTCTGGCCGCGCGGTCGGCGGGCGCGCGTCTCGATCCGCCGATGTTGCTGGCGCTGGACGAGATAGCGAATCTCTCGCCGTTGCCGTCGCTGCCGACGCTGATGGCCGAAGGCGGCGGGTCGGGGATCACGACGATGCCGGTGCTCCAATCGCTCGCGCAGGCGCGAGACAAGTGGAACGAGCACCAGGCAGGCGCGATCTGGGACGCCTCGATCGTCAAGGTCATCCTCGGCGGCGCCTCCAACAGCCGGGACCTGCAAGACCTGAGTGCCTTGGTCGGAGAACGCGACGAATACACCGACTCCGTGACGCTGGGCGACCACGGCACCCGCTCCAACCAGAGGTCCGTTCGCCGGGTACCGATCTTCCCGCCCGACAAGATCAGACGCCTCCCGTTCGGCACCGGGATCGTGCTGCTGCGCTCCGCGCCACCGATCGTCACCGACCTGCACCCCTGGCCCAAGCGGCCCGACGCCGGCCAACTCACCGCCGACCGCACGGAGATAGAAGCCCTACTGCGTCGCTCCGACACCTGAACACCGGACGCTGCAAAGAGCACCTGCCCGTCATAGCGAGCCCGACACCTCCGGGCTGCGCAAGAGCAGACAGGAGCACAGCATGTCCGACGATCCCCGCGACGATGCCCCGACGAACGATGTTCCCGACCCCGATCTGGACGACGCGGCCGATGACTTCGCGGACCCGCTGGTCGCCGAGCCCCCGCACCCGACCAACTGGAACCTGCTGAACGCCGCCGACGCCGAGGCCGAGTGGCTGGAACTCAACCGCTGGGTGGACTGGCTCCGGCACACCTACGGGCTTCCCGCCTCCGTGATCCCGCCGGCCTGGCACATGCACCCCGAACTGCTGTGGGAGCTGAGCGCGCTTCACCTGCACTGGCTGTGTGCCTACGACCCTGACCAGAACGGCAGCGCACCGCTCGGCTGGCACCGCGACTTCGCCGACGCCCGCCAGCGGCTCCGCGAGTGGGTCGCCGCGTCCGGCACCAAACTCGACCACGACCGCCCCACCAGACAGACCATCTGGCCCGGCGAAGAACCCGCCGACCCGATCGAGGACGTCCCGATCATCGACCGCGACGCCGAGTTTGTGGAGTTCGTCATGGCTGACGTCGCGCGCCGCCGCGAGGCTGAGGAAGCCTTCTACCGCGACCTCGACCCGGACACCGGAGAAGTGTCGTGAGCTCCTGCACCGAAACGAAGGAGAGCGCCGAGGTCGCCGACCTCCGTGAGAGAGGCAAGGACCTCGGCACTTCCTTCCTGCCGCTGTCGAGCGATCAGGCCGACTCGATCAGGGCTGCTCTGATCGAGTCCATCGGTACTGCTCGTGAGGAACGAAACGCGGCGCGATCTTGATGCGGTTCGGGTCGAACTTACCGCCCAACTGTGGTGCCTTGACCACGCGAATGTCCAGCAAGAGCTTGACGATCCGTCGCTTCTCCAACAGGTTCAGCCGCTCCCACGCGCTCTCGATGTCCTCGGCCTGCAACAGCCGCAGCACGTCCTCGTCGGAGACCGGAGGCACCGTCGCCTTCACCGCCTGCTCAATCTCCGGGTTCAGACGTTGCTCGATGCTCGACAGCATCGTGAGACTGATCCTGCCAGCGGCGTATTCCTCGGCGGCCTCGTCAAGCCGCTGGCGAAGCCGCGCCACCTGAGCCTCGGCTTCCTGGACGCGCTCGTGCCAGTTCTCGCTCGGCCCAGCGATGACCGCCAAGCTCTCGGGCTTGGAGAGCCAGCCCAGCAGGGCGCCAACCAGGTAAGCGTCAGTGCGAGGGATGTCGATGCTGATCCTCCGACATCCGACAGTCGGGCAGGCGTAGTTGTCGCGGCGTGTCCCGTCCTTCCGAGGCACCATCCCATGCAAGCGGACCAGCGGCCCCGAGCAGTAGCCGCACTTCGCGATGAACGACAGCAGCCACTTCGGATGACTGTGGTTGTCCTCTTCGACGTACCGGGTACGGCGTGCTCGATCTTCGAGCACCCGGTTGACCTGCTCCCAACGGTCACGAGGGATGATCGCGGGCCAGTCGGCCTCACCGATCACCTTGCCCTGATACTTTCGCAGGCCGGCGATCGTCGGGCTCCTGAGCATCTGCCGCAGCGTCGAGTTCATCCAGCCGCGCGAGTGGTCAGAGGTCGGTTTCATCGGAGTCGGGACACCGGCCTTGTTCAGCCGCGTCACGATCGCGTTCATCGGAACGCCACTCAGAATCTCGTCCACGGCGTTGACGATGATCGCGGCCTTCTCCGGGTCGATTTCCTGACGGAGAAGCACTCCGGTGTGCTCGTCATAGACGCGGCGGTAGCCGAACGGGAGACGACCGTGCGGCCTGCCCTGCTGGGCGTGCAGCCGCACCGTGCGGAGCTGTCGCTCCCGGATCACGGCCGCGTCCTTCTCGGCGGTCAGGAACTCCAAACCCATCATGAAGGCGTCGTCGCTCCTGGCGAAGTCGTAGACCCGTCCCTTCGTCAGATACAGCACCCCGGCCTCCTGGCAGGCGGCGCGGAGCTGGACGTAGGCCAACAACTCGCGGCCTGCACGCGACGGCTCCCAGGTCACGAAGGCGTCGTACTGCTTCGACGCGATCAGGCGCAGGGCTTCCTCGAAACCCTCGCGCTCGCGGGTGCGCCACTGCGAGGCGGAGCGGTTGGCGTCGGTGATGACCTTGCCAACGTGCCATGTCTGCTGGTCGCACCAGGAGCGGCAGTCGGTTTCTTGATCGTCGGTGGATCGCATGAGGTACTGGCGATCCATCGAGGCGCGGGTGTAGATGAGAGCGTTGACCTCATCATCGGCCGGTCGGGTGAGTGCTTGCGATTTCATGGCGATCAGGTGCTCCGTGCTGTACGGGGTTCCTGATTGCTGGGTGAGCCCACGAACGACCTCGACACCGACATGCTCGCAGCGCTGGAAGACCTCCTGGACTCGTGGCCGGGGACGCTCCTGGTCGTGAGCCACGACCGCTACTTCCTGGAGCGCGTGACGGACCAGCAGTACGCGATCCTGGACGGGCGTCTGCGGCACCTGCCCGGCGGGGTGGACGAGTACCTCAAGCTGCGCGCGCACCAGCAGCGGGATGCCACGGCCACGGCGTCCGCGCCGGGCCCCGCGTCAGCCCCGTCTCGGACGGCATCCCTCTCCGGCGCCGACCGTCGCGCCGCGCAGAAGGAGGTCTCGTCGATCGACCGCCGCCTGGAGCGGCTGCAGAAGGACCTGGACGCGCTCGACGCGCAGTTCGTCGACGCG
>JBDIAG010000104.1:0-9723 GCA_039812305.1 Actinomycetales bacterium
AGTTGACCGGGTTCGCGGTCAGCCTCATCACGCCGACCGGCTGCACCGGGGCGATCTCCTCCGGGACGATCTTCGTCGGGTCGAGAAGATCGATGCCCTCGTACGTCTGCTCGGGAGTGTCCGGAAAGACCTGGACACCCAGTTCCCAGGACGGGAACGCGCCCGCCTCGATGGCGTCGGCCAGGTCACGGCGGTGGAAGTCCGGGTCGGTGCCGGCAACGAGCTGAGCCTCCTCCCAGACCAGGGAGTGAACCCCCGCGGCCGGCTTCCAGTGCCACTTCACCAGGCATGTCGTCCCGTCCCCGGCAACCAGCCGGAAGGTGTGGATGCCGAAGCCCTCCATCATCCGGAACGAGCGGGGGATGCCGCGGTCGGACATGTTCCACATCGTGTGGTGCTGGGCCTCGGTGTGCAGCGAGACGAAGTCCCAGAACGTGTCGTGGGCGCTCTGCGCCTGTGGAATCTCCCTGTCCGGGTGCGGCTTTGCGGCGTGGACGATGTCCGGAAACTTGATCGCGTCCTGGATGAAGAAGACCGGGATGTTGTTTCCGACGAGGTCGAAGGTGCCGTCGCCGGTGTAGAACTTCACCGCGAAGCCCCGGGTGTCGCGCACGGTGTCCGCCGACCCGCGCGATCCGAGCACCGTGGAGAACCGGACGAAGACCGGGGTGTCGACGCCGTCGGCGAGGAACCCGGCCGACGTCAGCCTGGCGGCCGCGCCGTAGGAGTGGAAGACGCCGTGGGCGGCCGCGCCGCGGGCGTGGACCACCCGCTCCGGGATGCGCTCGTGATCGAAGTGCGTGATCTTCTCGCGCAGGTGATGATCGCGCAGCAGGACCGGACCTCGGTCGCCGGCCTTGAGGGAGTGATCGGTGTCCGGCAGACGGGTGCCCTGCGACGTCGTCAGGTGGCCGCCGGCGCCGCTGCGGGCGTCGGCCGCCGCCTCGATCGGCACGCCGGTCGGCGAGACGTACTGCGGACCGCGCTGGTGAGGTGCGCGCTCCTCGGAGGGCAATGAGTCCCGGGTCACGATCTGGGTCCTTTCGTCGGAAGCTCGACGGCGGCAGCGAGTACGAGCGAGTCCTCGGCCGCTCACCCGGCTCACCTACCCAGCCCCGGATGCCCGAAACAACCACCCCCGGACGCGCCGGCGGAGTCTTCCGGCCGGCTCGGCCCGATACCCAGCGACGGGACGAACTCCTGCGATGCCCGGAGCGCGTCGTCCACCGAGATGGCCAGCAGTCCCGGGTCGGGACGGTGGCCATGCGGATCGCCGCGATGCCCGCGCCAGATCACTCGGTGCGGACCATGCTGAGGCGGTCCCCAGGAGGACGGCGGGGTCGGCCCGAAGAGCACCACCGAGGGCGTGGCGTAGGCACTGGCCAGGTGGGCGACGCCGGTGTCGCCGCAGACGACCAGCCGAGCCGCCGCGACGGTGGCCGCGAGCTGCTCGAGATCGAGGCGCCCGGCGACGTTGTCGACCCAGGGATGGCGAGCAGCCTGGATCACCCACTCCGCGAGGTGCACCTCGTCCGCGGTACCGGTCACCAGAACCCGGACGCCCTCCGCCGCCAGCGCCTCGGCAACCGCGGCGAAGCGCTCCGGCGGCCAGCGCCGGGCCGCCGCGGACGCACCGGGGTGGACCACCGCCGCCTTCTCCGCCGCCGGCGCCACGTGGGGTACCGGCAGTCTGAGATCACCGCGGTCGACGGCCAGACCCATCGAGCGCACCAGCCGGCACCAGCGGTCGACCTCGTGCAGTCGATCGTTCCATTCCGGGCCCGGCACGCCGGGGAATTCGGGATGCGCGTGGGTGACGAGCTCGGTGGGTTCGCACCGCTGCCCGGCTGCGACGCTCTGCGGCCCCCGGCCGTGCAGATTCACCACCAGGTCGAACCGCCTGTCCGGCCGATCATCCGCCCCCGGCGAAGCAGGCCGCAGGGGCACCAGGCGATCGGGGTCGGTGGCCGGGATCTGCTCCAGGTCGGAGACGTCCATCAGGACGTCGATGCCGGCGACCAGCCGGACCAGCGGTGCCAGCCACCGGGGCGCGGCCAGGGTCAGCTGCGCGTCGGGGTAGCCACGGCGGATCGCCCGCAGAGCCGGTACCGCGGTGAGCAGGTCTCCCAGACCGAGCGCCCGGATGACCAGAATGCGGTGCGGGGCTACGGCCACGAGGTCTCGGTCGATCCGCAGACGACGAGCTCCCGCAGTTCGCAACCGGCGGGCTGCGAGAGGGCGAAGACCACCGCCGAGGCGACCGCGGCCGGGTCGTTGAGCCGTAGGTCCGGCGGTGGCTTGTACTGCTCGTCGCGGCCGTCGAAGAAGGCGGTCTGCATGCCGCCCGGGATCAGTAGCGTGACACCGACGACGCCGGCGGTCTCCGCGGCCAGGGCCCGGGTGAATCCGACCACGCCGAACTTCGACGCGCAGTAGGCGGTGGCGTCGCCCACCGCCTTGATGCCGAGGGTGGAGGCGCAGGTGACGATCCTCCCGCCGGACTCCTTGAGCCGGGGCAGGCAGGCGCGGGCCACCGCGGCGGTGCCCAACAGGTTGACGAACACGACGCGCTCCCAATCCTTGCCGGGCACACCGTCCAGGGGGCCGCACGAGTCGATGCCGGCGGCGGTCAACACCCCGTCCAACCGCCCGCCGTTGTCCGCGACGAGCTCGTGGACGGCCTGCTCCGCCGCCGCGGTGTCGGCGAGATCGACCAGGCGGTGCGGGACTCCGGCCGCCGGGGGCCTCCGGTCCAGGACGAGCGGAGTCCCGCCCGCGGCGCGGACGGCATCGACCGTGGCGGCTCCCAGACCAGAGGCCCCACCGGTGACGAGGACGGTTCCGAGCGAGCGCGATTCCATGAGAATCCCTTCGATTGCAGTCGGTTACGACATGGCTCCGGTGAGCTGCGCGGCGTCCACCAGATTCGTGGTGGAGTAGCCGGGCAGCATCGGCAGCAGGACGATCCGGCCGCCGTGGCGGGCGATCACGTCCGCCTCCGGCAGCTCGCGACCGGAGTAGTCGCTGCCCTTGACCCAGATGTCGGGCCGGATCTGCTCGAGCACGTTGACCGGTGTGTCCTCGTCGAAGACCACCACGGCATCGACGGCCGCGAGCGCCTGCAACACGCGGGCCCGGTCCTGCTGCCGCACGAGCGGCCGACCCCCGCCTTTGGCCCGTCGCACCGAGGCGTCGGAGTTCAGGCACACCACGAGCACGTCGCCCAGGCTGCGGGCTCGGTGCAGCAGATCGACATGGCCGCGGTGCAGAAGGTCGAAGCAGCCGCCGGTGGCGACCACCCGGCCGCCGCAGCGGCGGGTCCGATCCAGCAGGCCGGTCAGCTCGGCATCGTCGCGCAACCGTCGCGGCAGCACGAGCCGCGGGCCGGCGCCGGTCGAGTAGTCGCGTGGACCACCTCCGCCGACGTACCGGGCGGCCGCCTCGACGGCACGGGCGACGGCCACCCGCACCGATTCGCCGGCTTGGAGTTCGCGGGCCGCTCGGATGGCGAAACTGTCTCCCGCGCCGCAGGTGTCGACAGCGCCGTGGGTGTCCACGGAGGCCCGCAGCGGTTCCGGCACCGCGAATCGCTCGGTGATCGGCGGGTCACCGCGCGTGAGCACCGCGCCGGTGTCTCCGGTGGTCACGGCGACCGCCTCGCCTGCCCAGCGCCGCAGCAGCTCCGTCCCTCGGGCGTGGGCGGTTGGCGTCGGGCCGACGGCTCGCTCGGCCTCGGCCTCGTTGGGGGTCAGCAAGGTGCAGCCCGGTACCGGGTCGGCCCCACGAGGATGCGGATCCCACACCAGCGGAACCCCGGGGAGGCGCCGCCTGAGCCGGGTGCGGAGCCGGGGCTGCCCGGCCAGACCGCGGCCGTAGTCGGCGACGAGGATGGCACCGGCCTGAGCCAGCGCCCGGCCGGCCCCCGGGCAGAGCGGGCTGTGCGCGACCCCGTCGCCGACGTCGACGCGGACCACGGGAGCCTGATCCGTCCGGATCCGGGTCTTGACCACCGTGTGACCCCGCAGCGGTTGCGGCCACACCTCCAGCTCGGCGCGCAGCAGCCGCAGTAGGGTCTCGCCGGCCTCGTCGTCACCCACGGACGTGATCAGGACGACCGGAATCCCTTGCTGCGCAGCCAGTAACGCGGCCAGTCCGGCACCGCCCGGCCGCATCCGGCCGCGATCCAGGTCGACCACCGGCACCGGCGCGTCCGGGCACAGGCGTTCCGACCGGCCCTGGAGATCGACGTCCAGGAGGGTGTCGCCGACGACGACCAGCGGGCCGCTCATGACTTGACTCCGGGCCGGGACCCCACCGCGAGGCAGTGGTCCAGCGCCAGGCACAGCGCGTGGACGAGGCAGAGGTGCATCTCCTGGACGGTCGCTACCGACTCGGCGTCGACCGCGATCGCGTCGTCGGAGATGGCGGCCAGCGGAGTGGGTGGGGGACCGGTGAGACTCCACACCGTCAGGCCCAGATCTCGGGCGGTCTTCGCGGCCGCCAGCACGTTGCTGCTCGTGCCGCTGGTCGAGAGCGCGACGAGGACGTCGCCGGGACGGCCGTGCGCCCGCACCTGGCGGGCGAACAGTTCGTCCGGCCCGTAGTCGTTGAGGATCGCCGTCCCCGCCGAGGTGTCCGCGTGCAGAGCGATGCCGGCGAACGGCTGCCGGTCGTCGCGGAAGCGGCCGACCAGCTCTCCGGTGAGATGCTGGGCCTCGGCGGCGCTGCCGCCGTTGCCGCAGGTGAGCAGGCGTCCGCCCGAGGTCAGGACGCCGGCCAGTTCCCGGCCCCAGCGGTCGATGGTCGGCGCGGCGTGGGCGTTGCGGTGGGCCGCCGTCGCCAGGGAATGGAAGTGGTCCAGCGTGGCAGTTCTGCTCGTGCCGCTCATCGGCCGGCTCCCGTCGGTGAGGAGATCGTGAGGTCTTGTCGTCGAGTGGTCAGAGTGTTCACGGCGGCCACCACCTTCCGCGGTGAGATCGAGTCCAGGCAGGGATGACCGGGCACCGGGCACTGCCGGGCGCGGGTACCGCGGCACGGCGCGTCCTGGTCGCCGAGCGTGATCACCGGCACGCCATAGGGTTTCCACGCGATTGCGGGGACGACCGGCGCGAACAGCGAGACGATCGGCGTGCCGACCGCGGCGGCCAGATGGGCCGGTCCGGTGTTCGGCGCCACCACCACGCGGGCGCCCGCCAGTACCGCCGACAGTTCGCGGAGCCCGAGTCGTCCGCCGAGGTCGACGGTGGCGCCACCGGGATCCGTGATGTCGGCGATCCAGTGGGTGAGAGCCGCCTCGTCGGGGCCGCCGGTGACGACGACCGTCCAACCGTCCTCGACGAGCGCGGCGACCATCGCCCGGCTGCGCTCGGGTGAGGGACGCCGGGCGGGAACGGCCGCTCCGGGGTGGAACACCACGTACGGCCGGTCGCCGAGCCGGCCGGGCACGGGCGGTGGCCGACGGACGGCGAGCCGGGCGCCGTCCGCATCGGGTTCGAAGCCGGCCGCGACCGCCAGCGACAGGTTCCGTTCGGCCTCCGGCAGACCGTCCGCGACGCGATGGCGCACATCGAGCAGCGAGCCCGGATAGTCCACGCAGATCGCGCCGATCCACGGCACCCCCGCCATCCGCAGCAGGAGGGCGGTGGGCAGCGGGGACTGATGGAAGGAGGTGAAGACGAGAGCCGCGCTGAACCGGCCGCGGCGCAACCGCCGAGCCGTGCGGGCGAGATCCCGGTGAGTGACGGGCCTGGGTTCGAACGGCACCCAGCCGGCGTCGAAGCCGATCACCTCGTCCACGCCGGGCAGCATCGCCGCCGTGCCCTGCTGCCCGGGCGCCACCAGCATGGTGACCCGGTCGGCACCGGCGGCGACCGCGCGCACGGCACCGCCGGTGAGGAGGACGTCGCCCATGCTGTCCAGCCGCACCAGGAGGACGTTCCTCGCCCGGCGCGCTGCCCGGCCGGTCATCGTGCACGCGCCAGGACGTGGTCGACGGCGTCGGCCAGGTCGCCGGCGACGTCGGCGACCGCACCGGCGAAGGCCACCTCGCTGGGGTCGGTGACCTCGGTCGGGACCAGCACCGGGTGGGCGCCGGCGCCCAGCGCGGCCCGTACGTCGGCGCCGATGTCGCCGATCACCGCGCACTCCCGCGGATCGACGCCGAGCTGGCGCGCCGCGGCGAAGACCAGGCCCGGCAACGGTTTACGGCACGGACAACCGTCCCCGGGAGCGTGCGGGCAGATCTGCCAGGTGTCGAACGGGCCGAGCAGGGTCTCCACCCGGCGGTTCACCGCCGCCAGTTGATCCGGGCGGATCAGTCCCCGGCCCAGACCCGACTGGTTGCTGATCACGCCCACTTTGATCCCACGCCGGCGCAGGTGCGCCAGCGTCCGTGCGGCGCATTCCACCGGCACGACCCGCTCGGGGTCGGTGGCGTACGGAACGTCGTGGATGAGTGTGCCGTCGCGATCGAAGAGGACGGCCCGGATCCGAGAGGCCCTCTGGTGTGGACGGCGCGCGCGGACCTCGCCGGCGGCCCGATAGCCCACGGCCAGCGGCGGGATGGCGACGCTGGTCGCCAGCATCGTGGTTACCTCGCGTGCGGTGCGCGGGCCGGGCAGGATCCGCCGGCGGGCGAAGTCCGCGGTGAGCCCGAGCCAGGCAGCCGTCCCCAGCCCGGCCAGTGTCGGACGGCCGGCGCCGGCGACCGCCACGGCGGCTGCGGCGACGGTCGCCAGGTGCCATCGGATACGTCCACCGGGATCGCCGATGAGCTGGCGCCAGCCCGGGCCGTACTCGGTCCGCAGCAGTGCGTTGTCGGCGTTGCCGGCCTGCGCTCGCAGACTGGCGGTCCAGCCACCGCGGGCGCGGATCGGGTGCTCGGTCGTCCGGGTGCCGGAGACCAGGAGGAATCCGGCGCGCAGGGTGCGCAGCGCCAGATCGCAGTCCTCCCGGAAGGCGCGCGGGAAGCGCTCGTCGAACCCTCCGGTCGCCAGCAGGGCGGAGCGGCGGAAGGCGGCATCGGCGGTGATCCAGCGGGCCGACTCCAGACCGAGGGTGCGCCGTTCCTCGTCGGTCGGCCGCCGTCCCGCCGGGGGCGGAACGTGGATCCGGGCGTAGGAGGCGCCGACCCGGTCGGGCAATCCGGTCAGGTCCCGGGTCAGCGCCGCACACCAGTCCGGCCCGGGGGCGACGTCGTCGTCCAGGAAGGCCACCCACTCGCTCGTCGTGGCGAGCCAGCCGGCGTTGCGGGCCGCGGCCGGTCCGCGGCCCCCGGAGCGGACCACGCGCACCGGCACGGAGGTGAGGCCGGCGAGATCCATCGGCGGCTGCGGGGTGGCCCGATCGTCCACGACGACGATCTCCGCCGGCGCGGGTGGGCCGGCGGCGGTCCTGATCAGCCCGGCCAGTCCGGCCTGCCCGATCGTGGGGATGACCACGGCGAAGTCGCCTGAGCCGCAGGGTCTGTCATGGGGTGGCGGGGCCATGGGCGAGCCGGTCATTTGCGCACCAGGAAGGAGCCGATCGCCAGCGCGTCCAGAGGGGAGGTGGCGAAGAGCTCCAGGGCGTCGCGGGGAGTGTCGACGATGGGTCGGCCGGCGGTGTTCAGACTGGTGTTGACCACGACCGGGATCCCGGTGCGGTGGTCGAAGGCCCGCAGCAGAGCTGCGATGCCCGGGTTCGACTCGTCGTCGACCGTCTGGATCCGAGCCGTCCCGTCGACATGGGTGACCCCGGCCAGCCGGGACTGCCAGGTCGTGGCCACGTCGTGCACGAACAGCATGTAGGGGCTCGGCAACGGTCCCCGGGTGAAGATCTCGCCGGCGCGATCGCCGAGCACCATCGGCGCCACCGGGCGGAACTGCTCGCGACCCTTGATGTCGTTCAGCCGGTCGACATTCTCCGGGAACGACGGATGCGCCAGCAGACTTCGTTGGCCGAGGGCCCGGGGACCGTACTCGGCGCGGCCGGAGAACCAGCCCACCACCGCGTTGTCGGCGAGCAGCGCGGCCGCCGCCACCGGCAGGTCGGCCGGACGCTCATAGGGGATCCGCGCCGTCCGCAGGGCCGTCTCGATCTCGTCGTCGCCGAACCCACGACCGAGGGCCACCGTGGTCATCGGCTCGATCCGGTCACCCGACTCCGCGGCGACCGCGAGCGCGGCACCCAGAGCGGTGCCCGAGTCGCCGGCGGCCGGCTGCACCCAGAACTCGTCGAAGGGACTCTCGGCGTAGAGGCGGGTGTTGGCGACGCAATTGAGGGCGGTGCCGCCGGCGAGCGCGAGGCGCGGATTCCGGGTGCGCTCCGATAGCCATCCGCACAGATCCAGCAGCACCTCCTCGACCACCGCCTGCACGCTGGCCGCCAGGTCGGCGTGCCGCTCGTCGAAGCCGCTGTGCGGTCGCTGGGCGGGCGCAAGGGCCTCCCAGCGCAGCGGCTCGGTCCGGAAGCCACCTCGATCGGCGCGAACATACTTGCGCAGCAACGGGAGATGCCGAGGGGCGCCGTAGGAGGCCAGCGCCATCACCTTGTACTCGTCGCTGGACCGGGCGAAGCCGAGGTGAGCGGTCAGATCCTCGTAGAGAAGTCCGAGGGAATGCGGCAGCGCTTGGGCGGCGAGGATGTCCAGCTTGGCGTCGCGGTATTCGCCGAGAAGGGCCGACGTCGCCTCCCCGCGGCCGTCGCTGACCAGGACGGCACAGTCGCCGAACGGCGCGGCCAGGCCGGCCGAGGCGGCGTGCGCGACGTGGTGCCGGACGAAGTGGAAGCGGTCCCGGTCGTAGGTCGGCAGAAGCGTCCGCAGGAAGTCCGGCGCCCGTTGGGCGTAGGTGGTGCGCAGGTGCTCCCATCCCGGATCGA
Organism: Actinomycetales bacterium; assembly: GCA_039812305.1. GTDB lineage: Bacteria > Actinomycetota > Actinomycetes > Actinomycetales > CAWJMD01 > JBDIAG01. Next base: position 8,860 of record JBDIAG010000104.1, read on the forward strand.
GGCCGTCGAGAGTCGGATCGACCAGTGCCGGGTCGTACGAGTACGCCACCGCGTCGAGCTCGGCCGGATCCACGTCGCCCTCGCTCAGGCACCACTCGATCGCCTGCTCCGGCAGTTCCCAGGCGGAGAACGGCACCGGGCGCTTGCCGTGCTTGCGCCGGGAGAACCTCTCCTCCTCCGCCGCGGCCACGGTGCGACCGTCCACCACCAGTGCGGCGGCCGAGTCATGGAACACGGCGTTGATGCCGAGTACGCGCATCGCTCCTCGATTCCGTCAGCTTCGCGAGGTCGATCCCGTCGATGTCGTCGATCTCGGTGATGTCGAGACCGTCGATGTCCGTGGTGTCGAGACCCTCGATCCGGCCCGCCGCGTTCCTACCCGACGTGGCGAGGCCTGAAACCCGGAACCAGTCCATGGTGCGCCGCAGGCCTTCGGCGATCGGCACCGTGGGGGACCAGCCGAGCCGTTGTCGAGCCAGCGTGATGTCCGGGCAGCGGCGAAGGGGGTCGTCCTCCGGGCTGGGGGTGAAGGTCACGGTGAGGGCTCGGCCAGCCAGCTGTGAGATCTGCTCGGCCAGCTCGATCACGTTCTGCTCGTGGGGGTTTCCCAGATTGACCGGGCCGGCCTCGCCGGATCGGGCCAGGGCGAGCAAGCCGGCGACCGTGTCGCTGACGTAGCAGAGCGAGCGTGTCTGCAGTCCCGATCCGGTGATCGTCAGCGGCTGACCGGCCAACGCCTGCCGGATGAAGGTGGGCACCAGCCGGCCGTCGTCCGCCCGCATGCGAGGGCCGTAGGTGTTGAAGATCCGGGCGATCGCGGTGTCGACGCCGTGCGTGCGCCGGTACGCCGACGTCAGTGCCTCG
>JBDIAG010000105.1:0-9611 GCA_039812305.1 Actinomycetales bacterium
CAACCGCCACCTGGTCGAGGCCCTGCGGGACGCCCTGCTGGAGCGGCACGAGCTGATCGGCCACGAGATCACCGACGTGCTGACCGCGGCGGGCGCGCCGGTCGGCCCGACCCGGGTGTCGCCGGTGATGCCCCGCCTGCGGCGAGGCCCGGCCGCCATCGACCTGCGCGAACCGGTGGTCCTTCCCGCCGAGTGATCCACGGCCGTCGACCACTCCCGGCGGGAGCATTTGCGTTGCCTGGCGACAGAAATCTTGCGATCGAGGGGTCTACGCGGGGCGGTCGATGAGGCAGAACAGGCGCCCGGTCAGGTCGTCCCGGCGGACGCGTCCGTTGACCGCGTAGACCTCGCGCAGGAGCCCCTCGTCGACGATCTCGCCGGCCGGGCCGTCGGCGACGACCCGGCCCCGATGCATCGCGACCAGCCGGGTGGCGAAGCGGACCGCGTGGTCCAGCTCGTGCAGCACGCAGACCAGGGTCAGTCCCCGTTCCCGCCGCAGCCGGTCCAGCAACTCCAGCATCTGCAGCTGGTGGTGGACGTCGAGGTGCACGGTGGGCTCGTCCAGCAGCAGGATCTCCGGCTGCTGGGCCAGCGCCAGCGCCAGCCGGGCCCGCTGGCGCTCGCCGCCGGAGAGTTCCTCGAGTCTGCGGTCGGCGTGGTCGAGCAGGCCGACCGCCTCCAGTGCCCCGGCGATCTCGGCGTCGCGGATCGGTGCCAGCATCCCGAGCACGCCGCGGTGGGCGTACCGGCCCTGTTCGACCAGGCCGCGCACGGTCACTGCCGGCAACGGCGGCAGGCTCTGATGGAGCACCGCGACGCGCTTGGCCCGCCGTTTCGGCGGCAGTTCGCCGATCTCGCTCGCACCGGAGCCGTCGCGCAGCAGCACCCGGCCGGAGACCGGCCGCAGGGCACCGCTGAGCACTCCCAGCAGGGTGCTCTTGCCGCAGCCGTTGCGTCCGATCACCGCCACGAACTCGCCGTCGTGCACGTGCAGCGCCACCTGGTCCAGCACCGGGCCGGAGGAGGTGCCGTCGCGGTTCGGGTAGTCGAAACTGACTGCGTCCACATGCAACAGCGGTCGCTTCACGATGACGGGCTCCTTCGCAGCAGGAAGATCAGGGCGCCGGCGCCCACCACGGCGGCCACCGCGCCGGCCGGGATCCCGGCCCGCTGCGAGACCTCCCGGGCCAGCAGCACGGTGGTCAATGCCTGGGCCAGCGCGTCGCAGCCGACCAGCAGGGTGGCCCCGACCACCGCCGCGGCCGGGATCCACCAGCGGTGGTGCAGGCCGGTGCGGCGTACCAGATGCGGCACGACGAGACCGATGAACGTGATCGCCCCGGCCACCGCGGCGGCGCCGCAGGCCACCGCGGTGGCCCCGGTCAGCAGCACCGCCCGGGCCTTCGCCGGGTGCACGCCCACGGCTCTGGCGTGGTCGTCCCCGGCGGCGAGGATCGGCAGGAGGCCACCGGCCAGCCCGAGCAGCAGCGAGCCGGCCAGCACCCAGGCGGCGACCCAGGCGAGATCCGTCCAGACACGTCCGTCCACGGAGCCCACCAGCCAGCGCAGCACGGAGGCGAACCGGGACATCCGCAGCGCCAGGAACAGCGTGATCCCACCGCCCATCGCGGCCGCGACCAGCATGCCGACCAGCAGCTGGCGCTGCGCCCCGAGCCGGCCGGCGAGCAGGTAGGCGCTGCCGCCCCCGGCCAGGCCACCGATCAGCGCGGCCGCCGCGAAGCCGGTCGAGGAGTCGCTCGGCACCAGGGCGAAGGCGATCACCACGACGACGCCCAACACCGCCGCGGCGTTGATCCCGGCGGTGTCCGGAGAGGCCAGCGGATTGCGGAGCACCGCCTGCAGCACCACGCCGGCGACACCGGCCGCGGCGCCGGCCAGCATCGCGGTGGCCAACCGGGGTGCCCGCACCAGCCACAGGATCCGCCCGTCGAGGGAAGAGGGATCCAGCAGGGCCGCCGGAACGCGACCCGGCGACACCCCCTGTCCCAGTGCCAGATCGCAGGCCACCGCCACCAGCAGCGCCGTCACGATCACCGCGGTCGTGGTGGCCGCGGTCGGGATCCGTCTCATCGCCGGGCCATCGTGGCGGTCCGGGCGAGCCGCTGGGGGACCCGAGTGCCCCGGCGTCGCCGTCCACCCGTGGTGAGACCGATGACGGCGACGCTCACCCCGAGCATCGCGGTCCAGGCCCCGACCGGGGTCTCGACCGGCGCGAACCACAGCCGGGCGCCCAGGTCCGCGGTAACGGTGACGATCGCGCCCATGGCGGCGGACAGCGGCAGCCAGGTCCGGGCGTCGCGATGCGGGGCGAGGGCGCGCGCGATGTGCGGGCCGAGGAACCCGATCCAGGCGATCGGCCCGGTGGCGCTGATCACCGCGGCAACCAGGGCGGCCGCCAGCGCCAGCGTCAGCCACCGGGCCCGTGCCACCCGGGCGCCCACCGCGGCGGCCGTCTCGTCGCCCAGCCGCAGGACCAGCAGCCACGGGAGGCTGGCCCAGGCCCAGGGCAGCAACAGGCCCGCCCACACCAGCCCGGGGATCACCTGCGCCCAGGTGAGCCCGGCCAGCGAGCCGGACAGGTACTTGAACAGCGCCTGCACCTGCAGCTGCTCGGCCATCGACGTGACCGCGACGACCAGGGCCGACATCGCCGCCCCGACCGCGGCCCCGGCCAGCAGGGCGGCCGTGCTGCTGCGAACGGATCTGGCCACCAGCACGGTGACGGCTCCGCCGGCGAGGGCCCCGGCCAGGGCGAGGAGCGGCACGCAGCTGCTCGCGACTGGCAGCGACCACACGACCACCGTGGCCACCACCAGCGCGGCACCCGGCCCGATGCCGAGCAGCTCCGGCGTGGCCAGCGGGTTGCGCAACGTCTCCTGCAGCAGCAGTCCGGCGATCGCGAAGCAGGCTCCACCGACCAGGCCGATCAACAGGCGCGGCATCCGCACCTGGCCGACCAGCACGCCGGCCACCGGGTCGGCGCCGAGCGCGGTCAGCCGGGACGGCGCGATCGCCGGAGTGCCCAGGCAGAGCGAGGCCAGGCCGAGCAACGCGATCACGACGGCCACTGCGCAGCAGGTGGCCGCGGTGGCCATCGTGCGCGGCACGGCTCAGTCGCCGGCGGCGGCGACGGCCTGCTCCAGCACCAACCCCAGGGAGCGGGGTCCGCGTCCGGCCGTCCACAGGTCGGTGTCGACCTCGATCACCTTGTCGTCCTTCACCGCCGAGATCTGCTGCCACACGGGGTTGCCGGCCAGTTCCTCGGACGCCTTGGGCGCGTCCGGCCCGGTGGTGAAGGACTGCACGAAGATGATCTGCGGGTTGACCGCGAGGATCTCCTCGACCGAGTAGTTCTGGGCGGTGTCCCACCCGCCGCCCTTGTTCGGCCACGGGTACGTGAAGATCTCGCTCATCAGCCCGCCGAGCAGGTCGTCGGAGGTGTTGACGCCGCGCCCGCCGCCGCTGGAGTACATGGTCAGCGCGGTGACGTCCTTGAGGTTCTTCGCCGTGCTCGTCGCGCGGGCGTCGGCCAGGATCTGGTTGAACGAGGTCTCGGCGGCGACCTGCTGGTCCGGCCGGTCGGTCAGGGTGGCGAACGCGCGCAGGTAGGCGACCGAGTCCTGGTAGCTGGTCACGTCCAGCAGCCACAACGGAGCGAACTGCTCGATCTGGGCACGCAGCTGGTCATGACCGCCGGCCAGGCCGACGACGAGGTCGGGCTTGAGCGCGGCGATCGACTCAACGTTCTCGTTGCCGAAGCCGCCGGTGATCGTGGTGACGCCGGACGCCTTGTCTCCCAGGAACTCCGGGAGCTCGAGCAGGCCCGGGGTGCTGGTGCCCACCGGGGTCATCCCGAGTTCGACCAGCACGTCGTCGCACAGCCCGGTCAGGCAGACGATGCGCTCCGGCTTCTTCGTCAGTTCGACCTTCTCACCGCCGGGGCCGGTGACGGTGAGGGCCGGGGTGACCGGCGTGACCTCGGCGATCTCGGCGGGGGAGGCCTCGGACGTCGACTCGGCGGCGCCGGTGGCGCCGGTGGAACCGCAGGCGGACAGGGAGACGGCGACGACCGCGGCGGCGATCGCCAGGACGGGGCGCCGCAACAGGGCAGCACGGGTCAGGGTGGGCACGACAGGAACTCCTCGGGACGATGGCGATCGCAGCGATCGCGAGAATCAGAATGATAATCGTTATCAGTCGGTGGCGGGCAAGCGGCTCCACTCGGCGCGCGTGTGGGCGGGAGTGCCCGCCGCGACGATGCGGCCGTCGCGCAGCACCACCACCCGATCGGCCCGGGCGATCGTGCCGGGCCGGTGTGCCACGATCAGCGTGCTCAGCGTTCCGCCGGCCGCCTCGCGCGCCGTCCGGTGCCGGCGCAGGGCCTCGTGCAGATCGTGCTCGGTGCGGTTGTCGAGGCCGGCGACCGCCTCGTCCAGCAGCAGGATGGGTGAGTCGGCCACCAGGGCTCGGGCGATCGCCACTCTGGCCCGTTCGCCGCCGGAGAGGCTGGCGCCTCGCTCGCCGACCGTCGTCGCCAGCCCGTCCGGCAGCCGGTCGACCAGATCGGTGAGCTGGGCCGAGTGCACCGCCCGGGCCAGGTCCTGCGGGGAGGCGCTCGGCCGGCCGAGCCGCAGATTGTCGGCCAGGGTTCCGGCGAACAGATGCACCTCCTGGGCCACCACCGCGATCCGGGCCCGCAGCCGGTCGTCCTCGAGTTCGCGCAGATCGTCGCCGAGAATCGCGATCGCGCCGCCGTCCGGATCCCAGAAGCGCTGCAGCAGAGCGACGATGGTCGACTTGCCGGCTCCGGACGGCCCGGCCAGGGCGACCGTCTCGCCCCGCTCCACCCGCAGCGTCACTCCCCTCAGCACCGGCCGAGCCGGGTCGTAGCCGAACTGTACGTGGTGCATCTCGATGGCCGGGGCGTCGTCGCCACCGCCGGCGCCCGCGGCCGGCCGCGGTGCCGGGCCCGGTGCCGTGCGCGCCGGAGCCGCCGGCACCGAGTCGGGGGCGTCGAGCACGTCGGCGATCCGGGTCAGGCTGGCCCGCAGCGAGCCCGCCTGCTGCAGGGTGTTCGCCAGCTGCCCGAGCGGCAGCAGCACCGCTCCGGCCAGCGTGAGCAGCACCGGCAACATCGCCACCGGCAGCGCCGCCTGCTGCACCCGGGCGGTGGCGAGCACCAGGATCAGCACCGAGCCCGTCACGACGATCAGCTCCGCCGCGGCGGTCTCCACCCCGGCCCGGGCGCTGGAGCGCAGCCCGATCCGGGTCAGCTCCCGGGTGCGCCGGGCCAGGGCGCGACAACGCTGCGGCAACGCGTCGGCCGCGCTGAGTTCGGCCAGACCCTGCACGGTGTCGACGATCTCGGCCTGCAGGGCGGCGGTGGCCGTCCGCTCCCGCGCGGCCTGCCGATCGGCGACCCGGCGCAGCCACCAGGGCAGGGTCGCGATGGCCGCGTCGGCCGGCGCCAGGACGACCAGCACCCGTGGGTCGATCAGGGCCGCCAGCGTGGTGCAGCCGCAGATCACGGTCGCGGTCACCAGCAGCTGTCCCAGCACGTGGGCCAGCAGCCATTCCAGCCGTTCCACGTCGCCGAGGGCGGTGGTGGACAGGTCGCCGCTGTGCCGGGCGCTGTCGCGGGCCGGCAGGATCCGGCTGAGCCGCTGGTACACCGTCACCCGCAGGCCCGCCAGCACGACGTAGGCGAGATCGTGCGCCACGTACATCTCCCACCAGGTCGCGATCCCGGCGACCAGCACGCACCCCAGGGCCACCGGGACGACCCAGCCGGGGAAGGGGCCGCGGTCGCCGGAGACCGCCAGGCCGGCCACCCAGGCTCCGGTGAGTGCGGCGCCGATCGTGCCGGCCTGGGCGAGCAGGCCGGCCAGTACCGACCAGCCGAACAGCCGCCGGTGCTCGGCCAGGTGCGGCAGCAGCCGGGCGACCGCGCGGACGTCGCCGGCCAACCGGGAGCCGGGGAGCGCGGCGGGGATGTCGGCGGCGGTCATCCCGGCACCCCCGCGGACGCGACGTTCGACTGCAGGCCCGTCTGGCCGTCCGCCAGCAGTTCCCGGAACGGGCGCGGCGACCCGGCCAACTCGGCGAACCGGCCCTGCTGCACCAGCCGGCCCTCGTCCAGGACGACCACCAGATCGGCGTCCCGCACGGTCGAGAGCCGGTGGGCGATCACGATGCCGGTGCGGCCGGCGCGGACCCGGCGCAGGCTGCCCAGGACGTCCGCCTCGGTGCCGGTGTCCAGGTGGGCGGTCACCTCGTCCAGGACGAGCACCGGGGTCTGCCGCAGCACCGCCCGGGCCAGCGCCAGCCGCTGCCGCTCACCGCCGGACAGCGACCCGCCGTCCTCGGCCAGGATCGTGTCGTACCCCGCCGGCAGGGCGTCGATCACCGAGTCGACCGCGCACAGCCGGGCGGCCCGGTGCAATTCCTCCGCGCCGGCGCCGGCCGCCCCGAGGCGCAGGTTGTCCGCCACGCTGGCGGCCATCAGCCAGGGCCGCTGCGAGACACTGGCGACGCTGCGGCGCACCTGGCGCAGGCGCAGGCTCGGCAGGTCGTGGCCGTCGAACCGGATGCTGCCGCGGGTCGGGTCGGCGGCCCGCCAGAGCAGCGCCGCCAGAGTCGACTTCCCGGCGCCGGACGGGCCGACGATCGCCACCGTCGACCCGGCCGGGATGTGCAGGGTGAGCCCGGCCAGCGCGGGACGATCGGCCTCGGGATAGGTGTAGGTCACGTCGACCAGATCGATCGCCGGTGGGTCGCCGACCCGCCAGGACACGTCCGCGGTGCCGGTGTCGCGTACCTGCGGGGTCGCGCCGAGCAGCAGGTCGAGACCGTCCACGACGGTGAGACCCAGGTAGCCGGCATGCCAGGCCGCGGTGAGGTCGCGCACCGGACGGAAGCACTCGACGCTGACCAGGAGCACCAGGAACACCACCGAGATGCCGGTCCGCGGTTCCACCTGGGTCACCGCGGCCGATGCCGACGGCCACAGCGTCGCCGCGGTGATCAGGACCGCGGCGGCGGTGCCGGCCAGCACCACGAACGCGCTGAACCCGTTCTCCGTCAAGGAGACGCGCAGTTCCCGCATGCTCTCCCGGTACAGCCGGTCCGACCGGGTCTGGAGCTGGTCGCGCCGCCGGCCGGCCGCGCCGAACGCGCGCAGCGTCGGCAGGCCCTGCACCGCCTCGAGGTAGTCAGCGGCGATCTCCAGGTAGGCCTCCCAGCGGTGCTTCCCGGTGCGCAGCAGGGTCGCGTCCTTGAACCGGGGGACGACGAGCACCAGCCCGACGCCGATCGTCAGCACCACGGCCGCCGGGAGGTGGACGGTGTACAGCCAGCCGACCAGCACCGCCGGCACTGCGGCGGTGACCAGCACCTGCGGGACGTACCTGCTGTAGTACGGGTCGAGGCTGTCCACGCCGTCGACGAGCAGGCCGCGCACCGCGCCTGCCCGCGCCCCGGTGACGAATCCGGGGCCCAGGTCGGCCAGGTGGTGGAGAAGCCGGTCCCGAAGCCGGGTGCGGACGATGCCGCCGCACCAGGAGATGAGGACCGACCGTGCGCAGAGCACGAGGCAGCGCACGAGTACGACCGCGCCGGCCCGGGCGAAGTCGACGAGCGCCTCGGCGTATCGTCCGGCCGCGACGTGGGTCAGCGCCGCGGCGAGCAGCAGGGCCTGGGCCACGTAGGTGGCGCTGACGACCAGGCCGGCGAGCGTGCAGGCCAGGATGGGGCCGCGGACGTCGCGCAGCAGCAGGAGGAGTCGGCGATGGAACATCTCGGGTCCTAGGAGGTGGTGGGTGCGGCGGGCCGCCGGGTCAGTTGTGCGGCGGCGGGGCCAGAGTGACGCTGGCCGGGCTCGGCGGCGGCCGGCGGTGGCGCCGGGCGATCCGGGCCAGCCGCGGTGTGGCTAGGTACGGGAAGGCCGCGGGGCTGTTCACCAGCAGTCCGGTGACGATCACCCGGGCCACCCGTAGCCCGGTCTCGGCCACGTCCGCCGTGGTCAGATCGACCCGGATCTCGCGATGGCCCGATTCCTCGAGCCGGTCGCGGGCGGTCGCCAGGTCGCCGGGAGGAACGTCGTCGATGTCGATCGCGGCGCCGGTCCCGTCGAAGCGGGTCAGCAGCGGGTGCAACCGTTCGTCCAGCCAGACCTGGGTCTGGGCCGCCAGATCGACGATCCGGGAGAAGTCCTCGCCGGCGTCATCGAGGTAGCGACGGTCCTCGCGATGCGGCAGGTAGCACCGGGGGGCGAAGATGCCGGCCCGCAGGGCCCGGTAGCTGGCGCCATCGGCGTCCAACAGCCCCCGGCTGGCGATCCACACCTGCAGTGCCTCCTGGATCGCCTTCCACCCGGCACGCCGGGGCGACGAACCCGCGGAGAAGCCGGCCGCCGGGATCCGCCGGTGCCGATCCCAGATCAGGGCCCCGATCACCGGCATCCCGAAGTCGCTGGGCAGCGACACCAGTCGTACCTGCAGCGGGCAACCGGCCCATTCGTGGCCGAAGCCGGGCAGGCTCTCCGGCCGGATCGGCGTCGCCGGCAGGCCCAGGGTCCACCAGGCGACGACGCTGTCGCGCTCCAGGCACTCCGCCAGCGCGCGGTCGACGGCGTCGTCGAAGCCGGTGCCGGTCGCGATCCCGGCGTAGTGCAGATGGTTGGTGCGCGGGTCGTCGCGGCGCGACCCCTGATGCCAGTTCAGGTACACCCAGGAGCCGGGCAGCCACCACCGGCGGCCGTCCGGATCGTGCCCGGCCACCCACCGGATCGGCTCGCCGGGCGCCGGGTCGCGGTAGGGGAAGCCGGGGGCGTTCAGCTGCTCCGCGGAGAACCGGGGCAGGTCCGTCAGGTCCGCGACGGCCTCACCGCGACGGCGCAGCTCGTCCGCCGAGGCCAACGGCAGGTCCTCGGGAATGTTGTTGCCGCAGTAGCGTTCGACCGCCTCGCCCACGGCGGCCAGCCAGGCCTGCCGCCGGTCGCCGAAGGAGGTGCCGGCGGCGATCCGGTCGCTGAGCCAGACCGCGAACTGCCGGGTGTCGGCCACCGAGGCGATGCGGCAGTGGTAGTTGCGTGGCAGCTCGGGCAGCCGCTCGGCGTCGGCCACCCGGCGGACCACGCCGACCAGCAGGTCCACCAGGTGCTCGATGCCGAGCGACGAGCGGGTGTCGAGCACCTGCCGGGCCGTCACGGCCACGCCCGCAGCAGGTTCTCGTCGGGCACCTCGACCGCCTCCTCGCCGGCTTGCGGGCAGGTCAGCGACACCGCGGACAGATCGCGGGTGAGTGGCCGCAGTACGCGGGCGGTGAGCGGGTCGGTGCCGTCCTGCGGATCGCGCGGGTACACCGGGAACATGTGGCCGCTGACCTGGACGAGCAGCCGGGCGCCGGCCGGCAGCAGGTCGGCCAGCGGCGGCAGGACGACCTCCGCCTGAGTGCCGGCCACCCGCGCCGCCGCGTGCGCCAGCTGCCGGGCCGAACCGTCGGCGGTCTGGATGACGAGTCGCACGCACCAGTCCAGTGGCGTACCGGACGGCAGCTCGGGCGCGCTCAGACCCTCCAGGCGCACCACCGGA
>JBDIAG010000106.1:0-9585 GCA_039812305.1 Actinomycetales bacterium
CTCGCCGTACCTGCAGCAACCGCTCACCCTCGGAGCCGACGTCGTCGTCCACTCGACCACGAAGTACATCGGCGGGCACAGCGATGTGGTCGGCGGCGCGCTGGTCGTCCGCGATCTCGAGCTGGCCGAACGGCTCACCTTCCACCAGAACGCGATCGGCGCGGTCCCCGGCCCCTTCGACTGCTTCCTCTCGCACCGCGGCCTGAAGACCCTCGGGGTGCGGATGGACCGTCACTGCGACAACGCGGAGCGGGTCGCGGACTTCCTCGCCGGCCACCCCAAGGTGGCCCAGGTGATCTACCCCGGTCTGGCCGAGCATCCCGGGCATGCGACCGCGGCACGACAGATGCGCCGCTTCGGCGGCATCGTCAGCTTCCGCGTCGCCGCCGGGGAGCAGGCCGCGCTGGAGGTGTGCGACCGGGCCCGGGTCTTCACCCTGGCCGAGTCGCTCGGTGGGATCGAGTCGCTGATCGAGCACCCGGGCCGGATGACTCACGCCAGCGTCGCCGGCACCGACCTGGAGGTGCCCGCCGATCTGATCCGGCTCAGCGTGGGCATCGAGACGGCCGACGACCTGCTCGCCGATCTGGACCACGCCCTTGGCTGACGACCCGTCCCCGGAGAGAGCGTCGACCGCACGGGTGGTCATCACGACGCTGGAGATGCTCCAGCCGCCTGCCGCCGGGCCGCGGGCGTTCCCCACCGGCGTCCGCTTCGATCTGGCCTCCGGCATCGCACCCGAGTACGCGCGCTTTCTCTACGGGCTGGTCGGCGGGCCCTGGTACTGGACCGACCGCCTGGCGTGGACCCGGGACCAGTGGGCCGACGAACTGGCCGTCGCCGGCACGGAGTTCTGGATCCTCTACGGCGAGGGGGTGCCATTCGGGTTCGTCCAGCTTCAGCCGCAGATCGTGGACGGCGCCGCGCACGTCGAGATCCGGTACTTCGGGCTGGCGGAGCCCGCATTGGGACGGAGGCTGGGCGGCCCGATGCTGGAGCACGGCCTCGCCGCCGCGTGGTCGCTGGCCGAGCGGCACGGCCTGCCCCCGGTATCCCGCGTCTGGGTGCACACCTGCACGCTCGACGGTCCGTCGGCGCTCGCCAACTATCAGGCGCGTGGCCTGGTCGTCTGCGGGACCGAGGAGATCGAGCAGGACGTCCCCGCGCAACCTCTCGGCTCCTGGGTCTCCACGGGTGGCCCGCGCCGCTAGACGCCGACCGACCAGTCCGGTGCGGAGCATCCAGTCGGCGGCCGGGCATCCAGCGATCTCCGGCCGTTCGGCCGCTATCTGGATGCCGGAGCATTGTCCGGCGAATCGTCCACCGCTCGATGGCGGGTCTCCCCCGCGGCCGGGGGGTGCATCGGCGACCGGTCGGTGCCATGGGTGCGCACGCGACGGAACGTCCAGATCTTGTTGATGGCGAACGAGACCGGCGTCACCAGCACGACGGCGATCAGCTGAGCCCAATAGACCTTGGTACGCAGTCCGCTGCTTCCGTCGAAGACCTCGTTGGGCAGCACGAACGGCGAGTGCGGATGCATCAGCAAGGTGAGAATACCAGTCCGATCGCCTGCGCGGCCAACCCCACCAGAAGAAACGGCGGATACTCCCGCCACCAGGCCGAGTACTTGACGCTGCGAAACGTCCACCGACGATTCAGTTGGAAGTTCCACAGGTTCGCCACCAGGAAGGCGGCGGTCGAGAACACGTGGTACCAGCGGACGTTGAACTCCGTGTACGGCAGATCGACGGCGATCGACTCCGGCATGGGGCCGAGGCGGTTGCAGAAAACCATCACCACCAGGTTGACGAAGACACCGCTCCCGCCGACCAGAGCGAACCGGGTGAGCTGAACCCAGCTTTGGCGGTGCCGCACCAGCAGCCAGTGTCTCAGCCGTTCCATCGTGGCAGGATCTCACGCTTGGCTGGGACGCCAGGTGCCGGCGCCTTGTCGGGTTCCGGTCGGTGCGAGCGGCTGCTCGCTTGACCAGGTATTGGCGCGTTGACCGGTTGTCGGCCGAGCAGCCAGCGATCGCCGGCCGCTCGACACATACCTGGTCAACGCGCGCACAGCCGGCTGAACCGCACCGCACCCAGGCGCGTGGCCCGGTCGGAACCGGCGGGAAGGCGAGTGCCAAGCCTCAAGAAGGAACCTCGGGACGTGCGCACTACCCCCCGGTCCGCTCGGTCTCGGATCGCGAGTCCGTCCCGCCGAATTCACTGGCGGCCCAGGAGGCGAGCAGTTGCAGGCGCTCCGCCGAGGGCGAGCCGGGCTCGGCGGTGTAGATCGTCAGCGACAGGCCGGGCTCGGACTCCATCTCCATGCCCTCGTAGGCGAGGGTCATCTCGCCGACGACCCGATGGCGGAAGGTCTTGAAGCCGGTGCCGTGATGGCGGACGTCGTGCGCGCCCCACAGCCGCCGGAACTCGGTGTTGCGGGTGGAGAGCTCTCCGACGAGATCGTGCAGCTCCTTGTTGTGCGGGTCGCGACCGGCCTCGGTGCGCAGGATGGCCACGGTCACCTGGGCGAACATGTCCCAATCGGGGTAGAACTCGAATGCCCGCTCGTCGAGGAACGTGAACCGGGCGATGTTGGGCGGCTGACCGGGCATGTCGAAGGTGTCTTGGTAGAACGCCCGGGCCAGCGTGTTGGTGGCGAGGATGTCCATCCGGCCGTTGCGCACGAACGCCGGACCCGCCGTGACCGCGTCCAGAATCCACTGCAGGCTCGCATGCGGTGTCCAGCACTTCGGACTGCGCTTGCGCGGCGGACGGGCCACTGGGCTCGCCGCGTGGGCCAGGTCGAACAGGTGCGCCCGCTCGGCGTCGTCGAGGCGCAGTGCCCTGGCCAGCGCGTCGAGGATCTCCGGCGACGCTCCACTGATCGCCCCGCGTTCAAGCTTCGTGTAGTACTCGACGCTCACCCCGGCGAGCGTGGCCACCTCGGTGCGCCGCAGGCCCTCGACCCGACGGTTCGTCCCCGCGGGCAGGCCGACCTGCTCAGGCGTGACCCGAGCGCGCCGCGAGGTGAGGAATTCGCGCACCTCCGCTCGATTGTCCATGCCTCAACCGTAGGCCGGGGCGTCGGAGCGAGGGAGTCCTCGCCAGTACCCCTCTGCGGCGGGACTCCCTCATGCGCGCCGGACGTGATGACGTGGACCGGTGACCAAGTCCCGGGCCGAACGAATCCCGCAGGTGCTGCCGTCATGGTGCCCGCCCGTCCTCACGAAAGATCTCGCATGACAGATACCGCCTCCGCCCGCCGGGTCGGGCCCGCGCTCGCGTCGCTGCTGATGCTGCTGACCGTGTTCGGTCCCATCTCGATGGACCTCTATCTCCCCGTACTCCCCGCGTTGACGGACGAACTGGGCGCGACGGCTTCTGCCGCCCAGCTCACGTTGACCACCTGCCTGATCGGGCTCGCGGTCGGGCAGGTCATCGCCGGCCCCCTGTCCGACCGGTTCGGACGTCGCCGGCCCCTTCTCGTCGGGATCGTCGCCTACGTGGCCGCCTCGGCCCTGTGCGCGATGAGCCCCACCATCGAGACGCTCGTCGTCGCCCGACTCGTCCAGGGCCTCGCCGGAGCGGTCGGGATCGTCATCGCCCAGGCCGCCGGACGAGACGTCTACGAGGGCGGCGCGCTCATCCGCTACTACGGGCGACTCACCGTGATCGGCGGCCTTGCCGCGATCGTCGGCCCTTTCTTCGGCGGCCAGCTCGCCCTCGTCACCGACTGGCGCGGCATCTTCCTCTTCCTCGCCGCGCTCGGAACGCTCCTGCTGACGGCGACGCTGCTGGTGTTCGGCGAGACCCTGCCGGCCGAGCAGCGCCTCAGCGGCGGACTGCGACGCACCGGCCGCGACTTCCGCAAGCTGTTCGCCGACCGTCTTTTCGTCGCGGCCGTCGCGGTCGCCGGGCTCACCTACGCCGCTCTCTTCGCCTATCTCAGCGGTGCGACCTACATCCTCCAGGGAACCTACGGGCTCTCGCCGCAGGGGTACGCGCTCGCATTCGGCGCCAACTCCGCCGGGTTCATGCTCTTCGGGTGGATCGCCGGCCGCACCGCCGAACGCTGGTCCGAGGGCGGCACGCTCGTCGTCGGCGTCGCCATCAGCGGACTGGGCGCCCTCGGCCTGCTCGCCACAGGGCTGTGGAGCCTGTCCCTTCCGTTCGTGCTGGTCTCCCTGTTCGTCCTGGCCTCCGGGGTCGCCTTCGCGTCCCCTCCGACGACCTCCCTCGCGCTCGCGGACTACCCGGAGTTGGCAGGCACCGCCTCGTCCGTCCTCGGATGCGCCCGGTTCGGACTGGGCGGCATCGCGGCACCGCTGGTCGGCATCGGCGGCGGCGAGGACGTCCTCCCACTGGGCATCGTGACGGTGGTCTCGATCGCCCTGGGCTCCCTCGCGTACGCCATCCTCGGCGGCCGCCGGGGCCTGGCCCGCCGCGGGAGCCGGCAGTCCGCGGGAGGGGCGACGGACGCATCCACCGACAACGTCCGGGTAGTCACCACCACATGTGGTCGACAGCCCCATGAATCCGCGTGATACATCGTCCAGAACGAACGAAAGGAACCACCTGAGCGAGATGAACATCGACCCGATCGTCCTGCGGGGAGAAGAACGAACGCCGCCATCGCGAACGAGCACGACAAGCTCACCTGAGGAGAACACATGGTTCTGAACGAGACCTACACCCTGGCAAACGGTGTCGAGATCCCCAAACTGGGGTTGGGGACGTGGTTCATCGACGATGACGAGGCCGGCCAAGCCGTCCGCGATGCCGTCGGGATCGGCTATCGCAACATCGACACCGCGCAGGCCTACGGCAACGAGCGCGGAGTCGGTGAGGGTGTGCGCACCAGCGGCGTGGCCCGCGAGAGCCTGTTCGTGTCCACCAAGCTGGCCGCCGAGATCAAGGACTACGACGCGGCCGCGCAGGCGATCGACGGGTCACTGAGGAGAGCGGGACTCGACTACATCGATCTCATGCTCATCCACAGTCCCCAGCCCTGGAACGACTTCCGCGGCGGCGACTACGCCGACGGCAACCGTCAGGCCTGGCGTGCCCTGGAGGACGCCCACGAGGCGGGCAAACTCCGTTCCATCGGAGTCTCCAACTTCCTGCAGGAGGACATCGAGAACATCCTCTCCGGCTGCACTGTCGTGCCCCACGTGAACCAGCTTCTCGTCCATGTGGGCAATACCCCGACCGGGCTGATCGCCTACTGCGAGAGCAAGAACATCCTCGTCGAGGCATACTCGCCGATCGCCCACGGCGCGATCCTGAAGAACCGGGATATCGCCGCGATCGCGACGAGATACGACGTCACCGTCCCGCAGCTGTGCATCCGCTACACCCTGCAGCTCGGCACCGTGAGCCTTCCCAAGACCGCCAACCCGGACCACATGCGCAGCAACGCCGAACTCGACTTCGTCATCTCCGACGAGGACATGGACATTCTGCGAAACATGCAGCAGAGGGACTACGGCGAGCACTCGGCCTTTCCCGTCTACAGCGGCGCGTGAGCACGCAGGCGACGCCATAGGTGACGTCGGGCAGGGAATCACGGTTCGCCAAGTAGTCCGGCCATTCGTGTCAAGCCATCTTTGATGAGCTTCCCGTACTCGTCGTCGCCGAGGGCGCCGATCGTGGCCCGGGCCTGCTCCAGGTGGGCCCGGGCACGGTCGGTGTCACCCAGCTTGTGATAGCACTCGCTCACGTTGAGGTGCAGGGACGGATACAGCCCGGCCGCCGAGAGGGTCACTCCGGCGTCGGCGGTGCGCTCGTCGGTGATCCGATCGGCGGCAGCGAGGGCTCGCAGGTCCCAGGTCAGCTCGTCGTGGACGTCGTCCTGAACGTCCGCCATCGAATGGGCGAGGACGCAGACGTGCAGCGGATCGCCGTCCTCGCCGCCGACATCGGCCCAGATCTGCGCGAACAGATCGCGGGCGGCGTCACGCCTGCCTTGATGGTGGTGCAGCTGCACCGCCTCGCCGATCCGAGTCAGCGTGGGATCGTCAACCATCGAACAACTCCTTCGCCGACTCGTCGCGGACCACCGTCACAGACGTCGCGTTCCACCGATGCACTCCGATCCTAGGGAGTCCGTCACCCGGGAGAGCATCTCGGGCAGTGCGTCGGCCCAGGTGAGCACCTCGATGACTCCCGGTAGGACCGGCCGGGAGCGTTGCGGCCCGAACAGGAAGCGATGCGGGACGACGCCCTCGAGCGCGAGGTGTACGTCCGGCTTGTCGTCGATGAATTGCGTGAGACCGAGATCCCTCGCGTGGCCTGCCTTCTCATGCCGCTCCCGGCAGAAACGGGTGTTCTCCACGGCACGCCGGTCCGCGACCAGAAGTCGTGGTGATCCAGCCACTCCAGCGAGCGCTGCCGGATGCGTGCCCCGCACTTGGAGACGAGCCAGACGCGGGCGTCCACCGCCGCGGTCAGCTCCGCGATCGCGTCGAAGGCTCCCGGGACGGCCGGCGTGCGCAGCATGTCCGCGGTGGTGCCGCTGAAGAAGGAGGTGTCTCCGGGTCCGGCGCCGCCGGAGATGATCACCCTGCCGATGTCGATTCCGATTCGTTGTTCCATACCTTCCAGGCTGCCTCGTTCGAGCATCGGAAGGAACTATTCATTGGACCGGCAACTATAGTCTGTATGAATGATCGACGCGCTGATCTCGGACGATCTCGACGCCTTCGCGGCGTTCGCCGCCCGACTCAACTTCACCCGCGCCGCGGAGGATCTGCACGTGAGCCAGCCCGCCCTGCACACCCGGATCCGCAAGCTGGAGGGCCGGGTCGGAGCGCGGCTCTACCGGCGGGCGGGGCGACGGCTCGAACTGACCGTCGCCGGGGAGCGGCTGGCCGCCTTCGCGCACGATGCGCTCGACCGGGCCGAGGCCTTCGCGGCCTCGGTGACCGCCGAGCCGCCCCGTCCGCTGGCGCTCGCCGCCGGATCCGGTGCGTACCTGTACCTGCTCGGGGATGCGATCCAGGGCTATCTGGCCGGCGGTACCCGCCTGCGGCTGATGACCACGGACGCGGAGGCGACCCTGGCGGCCGTCCGCGCCGGATCCGCCGATGTCGGGGTCACCGCGCTGGACGTGCCGCCGGACGATCTCGACGTGCGTCCGCTGGCCAGATTTCCCCAGGTGTTCGTCATGCCCGCCGAGCATCGGTATGCGCGGCGGCGCAGCCTGCGGCTGGCGGACCTCGCCGGGGAACCACTGATCCTGCCGCCCACGGGCCGGCCGCACCGGCGGGTGATCGAAGCGCGCGGTCACGACGAGGGCATCACCTGGTCCGTGGCCGTGGAGGCCGAGGGGTGGGAACTCATGCTGCAGTTCGTCCGGCTCGGTGTCGGTGGGGCAATCGTCAACGGCTCGGTCGTCGTCGCTCCGCCGCTGGTCACCGCACCCGTCAGCGACCTGCCCGTCGTGCGCTACTACCTGCTCACCCGGCCGGACCGGGCCGACGACCCCAGAGTGCGGCGGTTCCGAGAAGCACTCTGACGCCGATCGCGGTGGACGATGACGTTCCACCGGCGGACCGATCCGGACGCCGACGTGGATAGGCTGGCGCGCACTCGACATCACCCACGGAGAGGGCGGTCGATCGTGCCGGAGGAACTCGAACGCCGTTCTTTCGAATCCGTCGACGACCTGTGGGCGTGGCTGGAAGAGAACCACCGATCCCACCCCGGTCTCTGGGTGGTGCTGCAGAAGACGAACAGCTCCACGCCGTCGATCTCGTTCCACGACCTGCTCGAGGCCGGCATCGCGTTCGGCTGGAGCGAGAGCACCCGCAGAGCGAACGACCGGACGTCCTACCTGCAGAGGTTCAGCCCTCGTCGTACCAGAGGGACGACCTCCGCGCGCAACGCCGCGATCGCCGACCGCCTCGAAGCCGAAGGACGCATGACACCCGCCGGACGCAGCGCTCTCCAGCGGGGGCGGGATCGTCCTTCCTGATTTCTGCCTTGCCTTCGTGATCGCGCACCTGCGCGCCCGCGAGGGCCATCTGCTCCATCGCCTCAGGTATGACGGGTCAGGACACTGTCCGTTCGCCCCGCCTTCCGCATCAGAGGCTCGATGCCGGCGCTTCACCGCGCGACGGGCAGACCGTCGTCGTCGAGAGTGACGCCATCGGCCGCGAGTCGCCTCCGTGCCGCGTGGTGAACGACGCCACGACGACGCGGATCGTGCTCCAGCAGCCGGAGCAGCGTCTCGCGTGAGGTGTTCGGGTGCTCGGCAACGCTGACCCGCACGCTCCAGAAGCGATCATCGGCGAAGCGATCGAGGACCGCCGCGCTCGCGGCCGAGTTCATCGCCGCGACGTTGCGGATCGCTTGGTTCGGGTCGGTGAGGAACGGCTCGAAGTCGTCGTCGGTGTACGCCGCGCAGGCGAGCGAAGATCGTCGGAGCTCATCGGCCCGCTCTTCGGCAGTCTTCTTCCCCACGTCGCGCCCTCTCCTGCCGTACCCGCCGGTTGCGGACGTTCTGTATCGGTCTGTATCGGCCCAACCGTCGAATCTGAACTTGACCGCCCCGTCAGTCGGACGAGACGTCTGACAATGGTGCATCACCGCGAGTCGAGAGCCGTGAGAAGAGCGTCCGCGACCTCGTCCGCTGTCCGTGCCGAGGTGTCGATCTCCAGGACGTCGTCAGCCCAGGCCGCGTACTCGGCCCGACGTCGCTGAACATCCGCCCACGTCGGCTCGGCGACCTGGGAGAACCCCCGGTCCCTGCTCTGGAGCCGGCGCTCGTGCTCCTGAGCATCGGCCATCACGAGGTGGACGAATGCAAGGTCGGCGCCGGCATTCTCCGCCGCCGCACGCCAGGTCTGCCGCGCCTGTTCGCTGTCATTGACGGCGTCCAGCACGACATCACGGGTGAGGCTCAGATTCAGTTCCGCCATGGCGCGCGTCGCCTCGTACGCCGCCACTCCTACTTGGCGACCTGGCGGGAGACCGCAGCCGAGAATAGTCTCCTCGACCGCATCGATCGAGAGGTGAACGGCTCCCGTGCGTGCGGCCACGATCTCGGCGACGCTGGTCTTGCCGACACCGGGCAGGCCCGAGATGGCGATGAGGCAAGCAACCGTCACAGGACTGAACGTTAGCCAAGCGGCATCCATCGCTTCCGAATCCGCCAGATCACCGAACGTTGCGGCAGAGCGCTCCCAGTCGGCAGCGGTCAGTGTCGCCTGGGTGCTCGCGGTCGTCGCCCCTTCCAGCTTCCGGCGCAGATACTCGTTGCGGGACGCACAGCGCGGACGCGTCGGCATCAATCCGTTCGCCGCCGCGTCGCTGAGCCCTCGGATGAGCACGCTTCGTCATGAGAACCACCCCCATCCTGATGATGTCGCAATATCACCTGACGACCCCAGAGGCCAGCCGCCCCAAGCCTTCTGATGAGGGGCTGGCATCCGGTTAAAGGCTGGGCATCCGGCTGAAGGCCGGGCATCCAGTTAATGGCCGGGCATCCGGCGATGCGTGGCTGTTCGGCTTCCAGGCGGATGCTTGACCTCTACCCGGATGCCCGACTGCTTACTGGATGCCCACCCTGTGGGTCCCCGGC
>JBDIAG010000107.1:0-9486 GCA_039812305.1 Actinomycetales bacterium
CCGTTCCCGGAGGCCGATCAGCCCGGTCGCCGCCGCTGCCGGGTCGGCCCCGCGACCGTCGTCGACGATGGTCACGCCGGCCGCGTCGATCCGGATCTGGCAGGTGGCGGCGGCGCTGTGCCGGACCACGTTGGTGGTGCCTTCGCGGACCGTCCAGGCGAAGAGCTCGCGCAGGTCGGCGGGTACCGCGTCCACGGTGTTGGGCACGGTCGCCGTGATGCCCGCCGCCGCGAACGCGCTCCGGGCCCGGGCGAGCTCGCCGGGCAGGGAGATCTCCCGGAAGCCCTCGACCGCCCGGCGGACGTCCGCCAGGGCCTCTCTGGAGAGCTCCTCCAGGGCGATCACCTCCGCCTTGGCGCGCTCCGGAGCGACGTCGATGAGGGCGGCGGCGAGTTCGGCCTTGACGCGGATCACGGTGAGAGTGTGGCCGAGGATGTCGTGGACGTCGCGCGCCACCCGGTTGCGCTCCTCCTCGATCGCCAGCAGGGCGTTCTCCTCCCGGGCCGCGGCCAGGGCACTGCCGCGGCGGGCGGCCAGGATGCCGCCGGTGACGGCGAACGAGCCCAGCAGGATGGACATCGTGCCGCCGGTGTCGACCTCCCAGCCGGGCACGACCCGTCCGGCGATCTGATAGCCGATCGCGATGCCGAGGGCGAGCGCGATACCGGTGCGGAACCGGAACGTCCACAGCCCGGAGACCGCCACGTACACCCAGGTCGCGACCGCCTCCTGGCCGATGATCGCCGTGCAGGCGACGGCCAGCAGGACCAGGACGAGGAAGGTGAGGTATCCGCGGATCAGATCCTGGCGATGCGGCACCGCCTGTCTCGACCAGGTGTAGTGCCGCGATTTCGCCCAGTGCCACAGGTACACGACGGCGAAGAGCACGAGCAGGGGGATCCCGACGAAACGGGGGACGTCCTGGCCCGAGCGGAGAGCCTGTTCGATCGGGTAGTAGAGGAAGACCAGCCAGATGCCGGCCAGGAAGAGGCCGATCTTGGGCATCCTGGAACCCTGATCGATGTCGAACGTCGTCGGCCTGGCCATTTCTCTACCTTCTCCTAAAGTGCCCCCCAGCGGAACCGGGGGGCACCTGCGGGGGCGCCGTGTTTGGAACAGTCGTTCCGGCGTGGGTCCGGGAGTCAGACCCGTGCCGTGTCCTTGCGGAACCGCCACACGGCGCCGGCCACGAAGATCGCTCCCCAGGCCACCAGGTTGACCACCCACAGCCAGTCGAAGCTGTCCAGATGACCGGTGGTGGTCAGGGTGAGCGGCCAGTGCGCGATCTCGTTCAGGCCGTAGATCGGCGTGAGCGCCTGGATCTTGCCGATGACCGTGGAGGTGTCGACCGGGCCGGAGAACAGCCCGCCGAGGAATCCGAGGACCGCCAGGCCCGGGCCGAGGACCTGCATCGCGTTCTGGTTCGGCAGCAGGTAGCCCATGAACAGGCCGAACGCGGCGAAGACGAGGGAGCCCGCCAGCACGATCACGGTGGCCGCGATCCAGGTCTGGGTGGCCATAGTGACATTGCCGAAGATGGCCGCGACGACGAACGTGGAGCCGAGGGCGAGAACGCCCATCACCATGGCGGTGAGCATCTTGATCGCGATGTAGGCGAGCGGGCTGAGCGGGGTCAGGCGAAGCTGCCGGCTCCAGCCCTGGGCGCGTTCGATCGAGACCGAGGCGCCACCGCTGGTGGTGGCCATCACCGCGCCGTAGAGGGCCATGCTCACCATCAGGTAGGCCTTGACGTTGGCGATCACGCCGTCGCCGAGCGGCTGGTCGGCTCCGGGAATGGAGTTCGACACCAGGACGAACATCAGCACCGGGAAGGCCAGGGTGAAGATCATCGTGCGCTGGTTGCGGAACAGCCGGCGCAGTTCCAGTTTGAGGATCGTGAGATTGAAGCCGCCGACGGCTGGGGCCGGCCGGGCACTGAGGTCTATCGTGGTCATAGCTGTTCTCCGGGAAGCGTTCTGGTGGGGGTCAGTCGGTGCTGGTGAGGGCGACGAAGGCGTCTTCGAGCCCGCGCGAGGTGATCTCGAGGTCGTAGGCGGGGGTGGAGCTCAGCAGGTAGCGCGCCACCGCGTCCGAGTCGTCGCTACGGACGATGATCTGCTCGCCGCGGATGTCGACCGACTCCGCTCCGGGGATCGCCGTGGCGGCGTCGAGCTGGACCCCCGGCCAGGTGGCGCGCAGCGTGCGGCCGGCACCGAGGGCCTTGATCTGGGCGGCGCTGCCGTCCGCGACGACGAGGCCCTGCCGCACCAGCACGATCCGGTCGGCGTAGGTGTCCGCCTCCTCGAGATAGTGGGTGGCGAACAGGACGGTGCGTCCGGTGGCGGCGTCCGCGCGGATCGCCTCCCAGAAGGTGCGGCGGGTGGCGACGTCCATACCGGTGGTGGGCTCGTCCAGGATGATCAGCTCGGGGTCGCTGACCAGGGCCATCGCGAAACGCAGCCGTTGCTGCTCGCCGCCGGAGCACTTGACCACCCGGCGGTTGGCGATGTCGGCGATGCCCGCGGTCTCCATGACCTCCGTGACCGGACGACTGGCCGGGAACAGCGCCGCGGTGTATTCGACCGTCTCGGCGACGGTGAGATCCCGCAGCATCCCGCCGCTCTGCATGACCGCGGAGATCAGGCCGTGCCGGATCGCCTGCTCCGGGGTGAGGCCGAAGACCGTGGCGGTGCCGCTGGTCGGCCGGCTGAGGCCCAGGATGATGTCGATGGTGGAGGTCTTGCCGGCGCCATTGGGGCCCAGGAAGGCCACCACCTCGCCGCGGTTGATGCGCAGGTCGATCCCCCGGACGGCTTCGACGCTGCCGAAGGACTTCGTGACGCTGCGCAGCTCCACCGCCGGGATGTCGCCCTGGGCTCGCGTCGAGCCTGTTGCCACTGATGTCGTCGCTGTTGTCATGACTCAACTCTCGGTC
This sequence comes from Actinomycetales bacterium, assembly GCA_039812305.1. GTDB lineage: Bacteria > Actinomycetota > Actinomycetes > Actinomycetales > CAWJMD01 > JBDIAG01. The sequence goes on from JBDIAG010000107.1 coordinate 2,936, forward strand.
GGCCGGGCTGACGGCTCCCCGTCCGTGAGTCACGATCCGGCCATGACGAATGTCAGGGCGTGCGTCCTGAATGGGGCAACTGCCGAGCAGCCAGCTGTGTGCAGTCCGGCCAGCGATCGCCGGCTGTTCGGCGCACAGCTTGGTCAGTGGGCACATAGCTGGTCCGTCGCGGGGCGGTGGACGGGCGGCTGCCCGCTGGGTAGCCGGGGCCGGCCGAGCAGCCGGGTGCCGGCCGAGCAGCCAGTTGTGTGCAGTCCGGCCAGTGATCGCTGGCTGTTCGGCGTACAGCTTGGTCAGTGGGCGCATAGCTGGTCCGTCGCGGGGCCATGGACGGGCGGCTGCCCGCTGGGCAGCCGGGGCCGGATGGAAAGGGGGCCGGGCTACCCCGCTCCGGGCCGGACAGGGCAATGGGCGGGAACGGGCCGAGCGTGAGAGGCGGGGCCCAACGTGAGGCGCGGACCGACCCGAGGCGCGGCCCAACGCGAGGCGCGGACCGACCCGAGGCGCGGACCGACCCGAGGCGGGGCCCAACGCGAGGCGCGGAACGGAGGATCAGGCCTCGCGCCAGCGTGACCAGGCGGCTTGTTTGGTGGTGCCCATCAGTTCTCCGACCTGGGTCCATGAGCCGTTGGCGGCGACTCCCCGGGCGGCCTCGCCCAGGGAGACGCCGGCGTGTGTCTGCAGGTCGACCAGGGCGGCGAGGGATTCCTGGTCGGCTCTCGAGGCGATCAGGGTCAGGGCCCGGCGGACGAGTGCGGCAAGCTCCGCGGTCGGCAGGGATTCGAGCCGCACATCCGCGGTGTCTGTGGACACGTCGCCCGCCGAAGTCGCGGTCTCTTCCCGCTCCCACCCGTCAGACGGCTCCGACATGCTCCCACTCCCTCGCCCGACACCGGCTCAGCCTTCAGTATCCCCCACTCGAACCCTCCCGCAGCTGCACCGAGACGGTGTCGTAGCCCGAATCGAAGCTGCGGACGAACGAGCGATCCGGCCACCGGTATTCGACGGTGCCTGCCGCCGGCGAGTAGACCGCGGTGTACAGCGTGCCGAAACTCGCACTGTACGAGGAGCTGTACAGCGGCGGACGGAGGAATCGGTCCACGAGTTCGCCGGTGTCGGCGGTGGAGCGCAACCCGTCCAGGGCGCATTGCTGACGTTCCACGCTACGGAACCTCGCGGCGTGATCGGGATGCTCGGGAACGAGACCCCGATGGTTCGCCGCGGCCGGCAGGTCGCTGACCTGCGGAGGTTCCCCGGCGGCGAGGAACACCGTGGCGACCTCTCCGTGCCGGTCGGCCAGCGTGAGGTTGTAGGACATGCCGACCGGGATCGTCCGCAACCGGGCGACGGCCGCGTCGACGTCGTCGGCGACCTCCAGCAGGTATCGGACGATCAGCGGAATCCCGAAGCCCGGCGCCGAACCCGGCCGGCCGCCGAAAGTGAGGGAGACGACCAGGCCGGCGTCGTTCATCCCGTCCAGCAGCCCCCACAGGCAGTCGCTCGTGCCGATCACGCGCCGGCCGGTGTGCCTGCTGGAGAGGCTCACCCATTCGAAGAGCTCGGGGCTGTAGTCGTAGTTGCGGATCAGGACGGGACTCTCCCGGGTGTCGACCACCTGCGTGCAGCCGGGCAGGAAGGTGGGCAGATCCCACATCGTCAGCATCCGCTGGGCGATCTCACCTTCCGCGCCGCACGAGGTGGCCTGCGTGCTGAGGTCAGCGAGTCGCTCGTAGACGGGCATCAGCTCCGGCATGTGCCGGTCCAGCTGCCGCCGGGCGGTGGCCAGATCGGGCCGGGCGGCCGACCCGTGCTGCAGGTACCAGGCCCGATAGGACGGCCAGGTGATGCCGAAGAGCTCACGCCATTGCGGCCCGGGAGTGGGCTCGGTGACGCCGTGCAGGGTGAAGTTGCGAATCATCATGCGTCAAGGGTCTCTTGACGATCAGGTGTTCGTCAACTTGAAGTTGACGCAAGCAAGCCCCGGCGCGGCACCCGGCCGTTCAGCCGGGCGCGCCGACGTCCCGATTCAGCAACTGCTCTCGAACGCCTCGAGCTCGTCCACGTTGGCCTTGGAATGCGACGTCGGGTCGAAGGTGTAGCCGAGCCACTCCTTGGCCAGGCGCCGCGCCAGCTGGAGGCCGATCACCCGCTGGCCCATCGCCAGGATCTGGCAGTCGTTGGATAGGATCGACCGCTCGACGCTGAACGAGTCGTGGGCGACCGTCGCGCGGATGCCCGGGACTTTGTTGGCCGAGATCGCGACACCGATGCCGGTGCCGCAGAAGAGAATCGCCCGATCGGCTTCCCCCGCCACGATTCGCTGAGCGGCCTCGATCGCCACGCTCGGATAGGTCTTGGCCCCGGGGTTGTCGGCGGGCACCCCGAGGTCGACCACGCTGGCCACCCGGGGGTCGTTCTTGAGGTCATCCAGGACGACGTCCTTGTAGTCCACGCCGGCGCTGTCGCTGCCGATCAGAAGACGGAGCTGGTCTGCCATCTGTTCTCGTTCCCGCTTCTCGTGAGGAGGTCGGCCGCCAGAGGGCAGCCGCCGTCCCGCCATGCTACTTTCCGCTCCCGCCGCGGGGCTGGTCCCCGTTCGGCATCGGGGCCGGCCGGTTCTCCGATGCGATACCCGAGGCCGGCGGTCCCCAACCGGGTTCGAAGGCCGACGGGTTCCGTGGGCGCTCAAAGGGTCGCCCGCCGGCTCAGGAGGATCCGGTCGGTGGGCCTGACGTTCGGCCGCCGGTCTCGCTGTTGGGACGGCTTCCGGCGCCCGCCGGCAGGAGGATCCGGTCGGTGGGCTCGACGTTCGGCCGCCGGTCTCGCTGTTGGGACGGCTTCCACGGCCGCATCCGCCCCATCGAACCGAACGTCCGGCCGGACGAGTCCGATGGGTGCGAGGGCCGCCGGCCCAGGAGCGACCCGGCCGCCAGGGCTCAGCGTTCGGGCTCCTGCGTCCCGGTCCGGATCCACCGCACCTCCCGCGCCCGCGAGCGCCCGGCGTCGGCGTCCGTCCAGCCAGTTGTGCGCCCACTGACTGGGTTGTGTGTCGAGTGGCCAGCGATCGCGGGCTGCTCGGCTCCTACGTGGTTGTTCGGCAGGTACGTGGATGCTCGGACGCTGGCCAGGCGACAGGCAGTCGGGGTCCTGGCAGTCAGAGCCGGCGCAGCGGGTCAGAGTTCGGCGAGGAAGCCGGCGATCTCCGCGGCCAGTGCCTCGGGCTGCTCCCGGGCGGCGAAATGGCCACCGGTGGGCATCAGCGAATAGCGCCTGATATCGGCGAAGAACCGCTCGGCGAATGCCCGCGGCGGGACGCCGATGTCGGCGGGGAAGAGCGCGAACCCGGCCGGGACGGTGCACACGGGCGTCCACCCCCCGCCGGCCGTGTCGGTCCACTCGAGAGCGGCCGCATCGGAGCCCGCCCCAGCGGGAGTCGCGGTATCGGCAGCAGCCTCGCCGGGCTCTCCTTCGCTCTGGGCTCCGGCGGACGCGGTATCGGCAGCCGCTCCGGCGGCGGTCTCGCCTGGCGCTTCCTCGCCCTGGGCTCCGGCGGACCAGTCTGTCGACTCCTCGCCCGGCCACTCCTGCCCCGATTCCCAGTCGGCGCTGTCCCAGGCGCTCATCCCCTCGGCGTAGAGCCGCATGGAGGAGTAGATCGTGTTGGTGAACCAGTAGAGGCAGGCCTGGGTGAGGATGTCGTCGTCGGCGGGTCGGCTATCGGTCCAGGCGCCGTACTTCTCGCCGATCCAGGCCAGCAACCCCACCGGGGAATCGGCGAGTCCGTACGCCAACGTCAGCGGCTGGGTCGACTGGATCTCCAGGTAACCGCCCTTGTCGCCCCAGTCTCCGGCCGCGGTGAGGAATGCCTTCTCGGCGTCGTCCTTCGCATCGTCGGTGTCGACCATGAACTGGTGGTAGTACGGCACGTCCAGCAGGTGGATCGCGGCCACCCGCTCCGGCAGCGACAGCGCGAGTTGCTCGGCCACCGCGCCACCCCAGTCGCCGCCGTGCACGGCATACCGCTCGTAGCCGAGCCGGGTGAGCACGCCGTCGATCGTCGTCGCGAGGTCCGCGACGCTCATGGACTTCGCCGGCTGGTCGGAGAACCCGTAGCCGGGCAGCGTCGGCACGATCACGTCGTGGCCGGCGGCGGTGAGCGGGCCGATCAGCCGGTGCACGCCGAAGAACGAGTCCGGCCAGCCGTGCAGCAGGACGACCGGCACCTTGGCAGCGTTCTCGTCCACGCTGTGATTCGAGCCCTGGTCGGCGCCCGGCTCGGCGCCCGGCTCGGGGTCCTGCTTCCGGGCCCGCTCGTGCACCACGTGGACGAGATTGCCGTCCACCTCGACCAACAGCTGGTGGAGCTCGTTGAGCCGCCGCTCGACGGCCCGCCAGTCAAAGCCCGATCGCCACCGCTCGACCAGCCGCTTGGTGAGGTCGATCGGAAAGCCCTTGCCGTCCAAGCCATCTGGGACGTTCGGGAAGCGGGTGTGAGCCAGCCGCCGGTGGAGGTCGTCGAGGTCGTCCTGGGGGATGGAGAGTTCGAAGTGCTTCGTCATGACACCCATCCTCGGCCGCGCGCACCGGCCGGGGCTTGAAGAAAATGGCCTACTCGCGCTCGGCCAGGATCTCCGCCGGCGTCTGTCCCGCCAGCAGTCGCAGCGCCCGGGTGAGGTGCGGCTGGTCCGCGTACCCGGCCTGCACGGCGACCTCGGCGGGCCGCATTCCCTGCTGCAGCAAGGCGTACGCCTCGCGGGCCCGCCGCAGTTGTTCGATCTGCTTGCGTCCCAGGCCGGTGACGTCCCGGAAGCGCCGCCGCATCGTCCGTTGCGACCAGTGCGGATCGTCCCCGCGCAAGGCCAGGTAGATGTCGTGGTCGGCGACCAGCACCCCTTGACCGGCCAGTCGCTGGACGAACACCTCCAGCCCGTCGTAGTCGGGCACGTGAATGCGGATGCCCGAGATCTCGCACCACCCGTCGACGATCGGGACGTCCACGAGCCGGCCGAGCAGCGGCCCCTTGTCGAGACCGGACCATGCGACATGCACCTCGAACTCGACACCCCAGTGAGTGTCACCCGCGTGGTAGTCCATCTCTCGCGCTTCGATGCTCGGGCCGATGATGGTGGCGACCGCGGAGCCGTCCGGCCGCCGTGTGAAGGCGACACCCCAGTATTCGTTCGCCGGATCGGTGAAGAGACCGTCTCGCTGGCCTCCGGCGCACCAGACGAGCCGGATCAGTTCCGACGCGGACTCTCGCTGCTGGTAGATGCGTGGACCTTACCGGCCCGGCTCGCGAGTTGTGCGGCACCGGCCCTGGACCAGGTCAGCCCGTGCCCAGGAGGGCGGGCCCGACACCGCCCCTGGCCGCCGCGGGCTCCAAGCGGACGATGACGCCCTTGGAGGTCGGAGTGTTGCTGACCTCGGCGACGCTGTCGAGGGGGACCAGGACGTTGGTCTCCGGGTAGTAGGCCGCGGCCGAGCCGCGCGAGGCGGGGTAGGAGACGACCCGGAATCCCGGTGCCTTGCGCTGGCTGCCGTCCGTCCAGACACCGATCAGATCCACCAGCTCGCCGTCGGCGATCCCGAGCTCGGCCAGGTCCTCCGGGCTCACCAGCACAACCCGACGGGCGTTATGGATTCCGCGATACCGGTCGTTCATGGCGTACGGGATCGTGTTCCACTGATCGTGCGACCGCAGCGACTGGAGCACCAGGTGGCCGGGCGGGGTCGACAGCCACTGGAGATCGTTGCGGGTGAACACCGCTTTGCCGCTCGCCGTCGGATAGCGGCCCTCGTTGACCGGGTTGGGCAGCGCGAAGCCGCCCTGCCTGATCCGCTCGTTGAAGTCCCGGAAGCCTGGCACTACCCGGGCGATGCGATCGCGGATCAGGTCGTAGTCGCGCTCGAAGTCCTCCCACGGGATCGAACCGCCTGCGCCGAGAGTGTGCCGGGCCAGCCTGGCGATGATCGCAACCTCGCTGAGCAGGGCCGGTGACGCCGGGTCGAGCCGGCCTCGCGACGCGCTGATCTCGCTCATCGAGTTCTCGACCGTGATGAACTGTTCACCGCTGGCCTGGATGTCTCGGTCGCTGCGGCCGAGGGTGGGCAGGATCAGCGCCGTCCGTCCGCAGACCGAGTGGGAGCGGTTCAGCTTCGTCGAGATCTGCACCGTGAGCCTGCAGTTGCGCAGCGCCTGCGCGGTGACGTGCGTGTCGGACATGGCGCGGACGAAGTTGCCGGCCACGCCCACGAAGACGCTCGCCTTTCCGTCCCGCATCGCCCGGACGCCCTGGACGGAGTCGTAGCCGTGCCTGGTGGGCGGGGTGAAGCCGAACTCCGTGCCGAGCGCCGTCATGAAGGAATCCGGCATCCTCTCCCAGATTCCCATGGTCCGGTCACCCTGGACGTTGCTGTGCCCACGAATCGGGCACACACCGGCACCCGGCCGCCCGAGGTTGCCTCGCAGCAGCAGGAAGTTGACGATCTCGCGGATGGTGGGCACACCGTGCTTGTGCTGGGTCAGGCCCATCGCCCAGCAGACGATGACC
>JBDIAG010000108.1:0-9479 GCA_039812305.1 Actinomycetales bacterium
GGGCGAGGTCGAGGAGCTGTCGAGCCACTTCGGCGCGGAGGCGATCGTCGCCCGGTGTGGCAATGTGATGAGTGCGCAGGCGGTCGGTGGCCGGCTGCTGTGGCTGCGCCGGCACGAACCCGAGATCTACGCCCGGACGAAGTACTGGTTCATGCCAAGCTCTTTCGTTGTTCACCGGCTCACGGGCGCGTACGTCCTTGATCACGTCTCGGCGAGCTACTCGGAGCCTCTTTTCGATGTCCACACCGGAGAGTGGATCGAGGAATGGTGCGAGAAGGTGGCCCCGGGGCTGGAAATGCCGGTGTTGCGTTGTCCCGCGCAGATTGCCGGCCGGGTGACCGCCCTCGGGTCCGGGTTGTCGGGTCTTCCGGAAGGATTGCCGGTGGCCGCCGGCACCATGGACAGTTTCGCCGACGCCATGAGCGTCGGTGTCCGCGAACCCGGTGACGCCGTGGTGATCTACGGATCGACGATGTCGATCATCACGGTGACGCCCGAGGCGTATTCATCTCCGCAGCTCTGGTCCAACGCCCACCTTTTCGAGAACACCTACAACCTGGCCAGCGGAATGGCAACGTCCGGGTCGCTGACCAAGTGGTTTCGCGGCATGGTCGGCGACGTGTCGTTCTCCGAATTGACAGCGGAGGCGCATGCCGCCGGCCCGGGCGCCGGAGGTCTTGTCGCTCTTCCCTACTTCGCCGGTGAGCGGACTCCTCTGCTCGACCCGGATGCCCGTGGCGCCATTCTCGGTCTCACCCTGAATCACGGCCGTGGCCACCTCTACCGTGCGCTGCTGGAGGCCACCGCCTTCGGCGCCCGGCATGTGCTGAGCGCCATGGCCGAGGTGGGCGCCACGACCACTCGCGCCGTGGCGGTGGGCGGCGGCACCACCGGTGGGCTCTGGCCGCAGATCATCTCCGATGTCACGGGGCTCACCCAGGAGCTCACCGAGCAGACCATGGGGGCCTGCTACGGCGGAGCGATGCTGGCCGGTCTGGCGACCGGCACGCTTCATCGCGGCGCGAACTGGGCCGCTCCGATCGCGACCGTCGAGCCGAACGCGGAGAAGAGGAAGCTCTACGACGAGCTGTACGACGTGTACCGCAGTCTGCACCCCAGGACCGTGGACCTGCAGCACCGCCTGGCCGATATCCAGGCGGGGCGGTAGGGCGAGTGACGACCGCGGACCACGACCACGGCGCGCCGCGTGTGCCGACACACGATGCTCCGGCCGGGGACAGTCATCACCGCGCCCGGATACCCCGCGGCGCTGCTTCGACGATTGGCCGCCCGAGTGCGTCGTTAATTGCTTGATGTCGCGTCATTAGTTCTTTTATTTCTTGGCGAAGAAGTCGACACGAGTTCTGGTGATTCAGATCATTCATGCTACGGTCCGTCACCGACAGGGCTCTGCCCACTCGATCGGGGCAGTCGCGCGCGAATTCTCACCGTCGAAAGGAGGCGGCATTGAAGCCTGCCCAGTGCGTGCGAGGGAAGAGCGATCGTGACGGGGCCTTTCACTCCGACCCGGTCATGACGGTCGTGCCTGCGGCGGCCTGTCCTCTCCTTAATGCCTCGGCCGCGGCGGGTTTCGTTCCCGCGAGGTGGTTCACGTCGCGACTGTTAGCCGGTTCAACTACTCGCAATGCTGCCGGAGAGGGCCTACGAGGGCTGGCCCCGGCACGCCCGAACACCATTTGAGTGTCACCCAGACCGCCATGTGGAGGAACTAGTCGATGACGACGCTGACAAGAGACAAGATAGCCACGGCAGATACCGGCGTCGACCCCGATGACGCGCGAAAGCCGTTGCTGAGCACGCAGCTCATCCTTTTGATGAACCTCGGCGGGTTCGGTACGTCCTTCGCCTTCGGTCTGCAGCAGACGGCCATCAACCCGTTGTTCGCCATGCTGGGCGCCGACGGTCATTCGTTGCCGATTCTCAATCTCGCCGGCCCGATGACCGGCCTTCTCATCCAGCCTATGGTCGGGGTGCTCAGCGACCGCACCTGGCACCCTCGATTCGGGCAGCGCCGACCCTACATCGTCGCCGGCTGCATCCTGGCCGCGCTGTGCCTCTTCCTGTTCCCGTTCGTCTCCGCGGTATGGATGGCCGTGGTTCTCCTGTGGCTGATGGACGCCGGCAACAACACTGCCGCGGAGCCGTACAAGGCCTTGATCGCCGGCAAGCTGCGACTCTCGCAACGGACCCAGGGTTTCCTCCTCCAGGCGATGCTGGGTGCCGCGGGTGGAATCGTCGCCAACATCTGCCTCTTCGTCTTCCAGAAGCTGATCTCCGGTGCGACCGCAGCCGGGGTTCCGCACTGGGTGCCGGCCGTCTTCTGGACCGGGGCGGCGTGCGCGTTGATCACCGTGATGGTGTCGGCGGCCAAGACGCAGGAGATTCCGCCGACGGATCAGGAACTGGCCGCCATGAAGGCCCAGGGGGCCGGGCCCGTCGCGATCGTCACCGAGATCGCCAGTGCCGTGAAGGAAATGCCCGTCGGCATGCACAAGCTCGGCCTGGTCTACGCCTTCCAGTGGTACGGACTGTTCGTCTACTGGCAGTTCGCCTCGCTGGCCATCGGCAAGTCCGTCTTCGGTGCCGCACCGGGTGATCCGGGCTTCGAGGAGGCGGTCGGATGGACCGGCCTCGCCAACGCGTGGGCCTCCATCGTTCAATTCCTGATCTCGTTGGCCTTGATCCCCATCGCGGTGCGATTCGGTGCCAAGAGAGTGCACTCGGGATGTCTGCTCATGGCCGGTGTGGGCTTCACGATCTTCCCGCACGTATCCGACAGGTTCCTGATGTTCCTGCCCCTGATCGGTTACGGCATCGCGATGGCGAGCATCGCCTCGCTGCCGTACGTGATGGCAACCTCCATGGTTCCCAAGGCGCGGGTGGGCGTGTACCTCGGCATTCTCAACATGATGATCGTGGTTCCCCAGCTCGTGCAGACCCTGACCTTCGGCTGGATCTACGAGCACCTGCTCGGAAACGACCCCGGCAAGGCCATGATGTTCTGCGGCGCGTTCTTCGCCCTCGGCGGCGTGGCCGCGATGTGGGTGAACGCGCCCGCCGCGGACGAGGAGTCCCCGATCATGCCGCTGGGTTCGCCGCGGCGAATCACCTCCGTCTACAAGCGAGTGATCGTCGGCTCGGACGGTACTCCGGCCTCACTGGCCACCGTCGGTCACGCCGCCGGGGTCGCCGCCGCGGCCGAGGCGCGCCTCGTGGTCGTCTCCGCCTACAACCCGGACGCATCGGCTGGGCTCTCCAAGCCCGCCGACAACGAGCACCGGGATCTGTACGGCGAACAGGCGGCCCGTGCGGCTGTCGATGCCTCGGTGCGAGAACTCACCCGGCATCGGTTCAAGCACATCGACAGTCGCATCGTGGCCGGCAGTCCGTCCCAGGCGATCCTCGAGGTGGCCGGTTCGGATCCGGACAACCTCATCGTCGTGGGCAACCGAGGGCTGGGCGCCGAAGGCGATCAGGCCCTGGGATCCGTCCCACGGGAGATCGTCAAGTACGCGGCGTGCAACGTGATGATCGTGCAGACCACCGAACAGAACACCCTCGTCCCTCATCGGTGACGGGGTGATGCGACGGGCCCGGGTGGGTGGCTGGTCGCGCCCGGTGGGATCTGCCACCCGGCCGGCCGTGCGACCTGCCCGGGCCCCGCGGCATCACGACAATCCCAAGAGACAGCGAGGAGATCGAAGATGGAATGGCAGAAGCTTGTCGTCGGTGTCGACGGCTCGGACAGCAGCAAGACCGCACTCCGATGGGCCTACGACGTGGCGTTGGCCCACGGAAGCGAGCTCACCGTTCTCGCGACGTGGCGGCCGGTGGCCCCGCCGCCCAGCGGGTCGGCCTCCACGTACCCCACCGATGACACGGATCAGGCCACGATCGCCGAGCAACAGCTGCTGTCGCTGATCCGTGAGCAGATCGGGGAGGACCCGCCGGTCCTCATCCGTCCTCGGGTCGTCGAAGGCAGCGCCGCGAAAGTGCTCATCGACGCATCCCAGGATGCGGATCTGCTCGTCGTCGGAAGTCGGGGCATCGGCGGTTTCGTCGGCCTACTCCTCGGCTCGGTCAGCCAGCACGTCGCGGCCCACGCGGCCTGCACGGTCGTCGTCGTCAGGTGATCGCTACGGAACGGTTTCGTGCACCGGGGACGACTCGGCGACCAGGGTCGTCAGGTTGTCCTCCACCCACACCTGGGCGCGGCTGACGGCACCGATGGTCACCACCTCCCGGCCGAGCGTGGACGCCAACAGCTCCGGCGGATGGAGGTGGACCAGTTCCGTCAGCCGGGGGGTGGTCGATTCCAGCAGCGGTGTCAGAGCGGTGGCGATACCTCCCGCGAGAATGATGCGTTCGACGTCGAGCAGACCGCCGAGGAGGGCGCAGATGCGGGAGAGGCGTTCGGCGATGCGCTCCACGATCCGCACTGCCGTGTCATCGCCGTGAGCAGCCGCGAAGAACACCGTCTCCGCGTCCATATCCTCCACCGCGACCGCCATCAGTTCGCTGTCGGGCGGGATCGTGCCAGCTTCGCGCGCCTCGCGAGCCCACCGCCGGGCCTGGGCGCCGATGCCGTCGGCGTCGGTGATTCCCTCGATCAGGGTCAACGGGTTGGATTCGCCAGCGCCGCCACGGCTGCCTCTCAGGAGCCGACCGTCCACCACGCAGCCCGCGCCGAACCGCTCTCCGGCGAGCAGCGTGACGAAACACTCGATGCCGACACCGGCGCCGATCGTGCGCTCCGCGATGGCTGCCAGATTGGCGTCGTTCTCGACGATCGTGGTCCATCCCCGGTCGCGAAGGTGTCGGCCGAGATCGGGATTCATCCGGCGCCAGAAGCCGTTCGCACCCTCGGGCGAGCCACCCCGTGAGTCCACCGGGGCAGGCACTCCGACCACGAGGCAGAGCACGTCGGCGGCGTCGATCCCCGCGGACGTGATGCCGTCGTCGATGCTTCGATCGATCGCCTCGATGCGTTCGCGACCTTCGGACAGATCGCCGTCGACGGACGCGGTGTGCTCTGCCAGCATCTCACCCCGCAGATTCGCCACGCGGGTCGTCACGGTGTGGGTGCCGGCGTCCACACCGACGACCGCGGCCCGGTCCGCGTTGAAGAGGTAGCGACGCGCGGGACGTCCCTTCCGGTAGTCCTTCCCGTCGGTTCGGGAATCGGCCAGTTCAAGAACCCAGCCCTTCTCCACCAGTTCGTCGCATTGACCGATCACGGTGGAGCGCGTCAGCCCGGTAGCGGCCATCGCCTCGCTGGCGGTGAACGCATCGCTGCGCCAGGCGAACCTCAGCAGTGCGATGGCGTTCTGGAGCTTCGGCGACGTCACGGTCGGACTCTCCATTCGCCCCACACCCTTGTCACTGTCGGTCCCCGCTGCTAACCTCCTCTTTATTCGATTATTATATCTAGTCATCGAATAAATCTTCGCCGGCGGCGATTCCAACGGAGGAACCGGTTGACAACACGCAGACACCCTAGCTCCCGACCTCAATCAGCAGGCCGAGTATCGAGGGGTGAGCAGGGCCGAGCCGCTGGCTCGGAGGCCGCCGACTGGTGGCGGCAGGCTGTCGTCTATCAGGTCTACCCGCGTAGCTTCGCCGACTCCGATGGCGACGGGATCGGTGACTTGCGGGGGATCACGTCGCGCGTCGGGTATCTGTCCGGACTCGGAGTCGACGCGGTGTGGCTCAGCCCGTTCTACCCCTCCGCGCTCGCCGACGGCGGCTACGACGTGGACGACTACCGTGACGTCGACCCCTCCCTGGGGACGCTCGCGGACTTCGACGATCTGGTGGCGGTGTTGCACGACGCCGGCATCCGGATCATCGTCGACATCGTGCCGAACCACTCTTCGGATCGGCACGAGTGGTTTCAGGCGGCTCTCGCCGCGCCGGCCGGCTCGCCGGAACGTGCGCGCTACATCTTCCGGGATGGATCGGGCGATGACGCACAACTGCCCCCGACGGATTGGCAGTCCTTCTTCGGCGGATCCGCCTGGGAACCGGTCGGGGACGGTCAGTGGTATCTGCACTTCTTCGCCAAGCAGCAACCCGACTTCAACTGGAACAACCCCGACGTTCGCGCCGACTTCCTGACGACGCTTCGGTTCTGGGCGGATCGAGGCGTGGACGGTTTCCGGGTCGACGTGGCTCACGGTCTCGCGAAGTGCCTCCCCGACGAGTTGCCGAGCCATGCCGAACTGGAGGCGATGGAGAGGACCACCGGGCAGCATCCCCTGTGGGATCGAGACGACGTGCACGAGATCTATGCCGAGTGGCGCGCCGTCTTCAACGAGTACGATCCGCCGCGCACCGCCGTGGCCGAAGCCTGGGTGCCCCAACCGGAGCGACGAGCAAGATACGCCAGTGCCGAAGGACTCGGCCAGGCCTTCAACTTCGACCTGCTCGAGGCGGATTTCGACGCCGGACAGTTTCGGCGCATCATCACCGACAACCTGGCCCACGCCTCGGCCGCCGGGTCCTCGTCCACCTGGGTGCTCTCGAACCACGACGTCGTCCGGCACACCACGCGCTATGGCCTGCCGCCGCTGGAAGGCCGCGACGTCAAACAGGGTGCGGAGTGGATCCTCGCCGGCGGGCCGCTGGACGGCATCGATCTGGACGGCGGTCTGCGGCGTGCTCGCGCCGCCACCCTGCTGCTGCTGGCCCTGCCCGGCTCGGCCTATCTCTACCAGGGCGAGGAACTGGGCCTGGGCGAAGTTGCCGAGATCCCCGACGCCGCGCGCCAGGATCCGGCATTCCTGCGATCGAGCCCCAGCGAACGATCCCGGGACGGGCTGGGCCGCGACGGCTGCCGGGTGCCCCTGCCGTGGACGAGCGAGGGTCCTTCGCTGGGCTTCGGCGAAGCGGGCGCGCACCTGCCGCAACCTGCCTGGTTCGGCAAGCACTCCGTCCGCAGCCAGGAGGCCGGGCCGGATTCCACGCTCACTCTGTACCGACACGCTATGACGTTGCGTCGCGAGCTGCAGACCCAGGAGTCGATGGAGTGGATCGAGACCGAGGACGCGAACGTGCTGCATCTGCGTCGTCCCAACGGATGGGAGTCGATCACGAATTTCGGCACGCAAGCCGTCGCCCTGCCGCCGGGTGAGCTGCTCTGCTCCAGCGGTCCGGTCGCCGGCCGGCTCCCCGGCGAGACCACGGTCTGGCTACGACGAGAGAACCGGGCGTGATTCACCCAGCCCAGACAGGTCCGCATGACCTGAGCCAGATGGCGTGACGAGGAAGGCACGGCCGGACGTGACGTCACCGCTGCGCGCCAGGCAGCCGACGATCTGCGGCCCTCGAGGGGAACGGAAGAGATGTGCGGGATCGGACTCTGACGCTTGAGCCGTCGCAGAGACGGAGGCTCGAGGATCTGCTGGCATCGCCGACCATCCGGCCCCGGGTGGCGCTGCGGTCGAGAATCGTGCTGCTCGCGGCCGACGGTCTATCCAACATCGAGATCGCCGAGAAGACCGGCGTCTCACAGCCGACGGTCGCGAACTGGCGGGAACGGTACCTCCGGTTCGGAATCGACGGCCTGTTCGATCGAAACCGCACGGGGCGTCCGCGAGTCGTCGATCGGGGCCAGGTCATTGCCGCGACCTTGCGACCGCCACCCTGCGAGGTGGGTGCGCGGGTCTGGTCAAGCCGACTACTCGGGGCGCATCTCGGAGTGGGGGACACCACGGTGGCGCGGGTGTGGCGCGAATACGGGATCTCGTCCGTGGAGCCCGGTCTGCTCGGGTTCGCGACCGACCCGGAGTTGCGCGCATCGACCGTCGACGTCCGGGGGGTCTACCTGTCTTCGGCGTTCCGCGCCGTGGTGCTGACGGTGGGTGCCGAACCCGGCGGGGAGGCTGTCGTGGGGCCGCTGACCTACGCACACGGACTGGGCAGATTCGTGCGCGACGTCGTGGGCGATCACGCCGACGGCACGACCCATCTCGTGGTGGACGACGTCGTCCAGGTGGATCTGCCGTCGGAGGCTGAGCTGCACCTGGCTCGGCCCACGAGACTCTGGCTGAACCTGCTCAGCGTCTGGTGCGCGCAGGCCGGGTTGCGAGACGGAAGCGACAGTCTGCCGGCCCAGATGCGCGACCTGACCGGGGCTGTCCGCGGATCCGACCGGGTGCTCGTCTGGGCCCGGGCGGCGCCCTCACCCGAGTAGGCGTCGTCGTCGCCGACCGGGCGCCCGCGAGTCGCGATCGGGCATCGCCCGCCATCATGGACGCCGGTCCGGGCCAACCGGTCCGGTGGTTTCCCGGATCACCAGCCGGGCGGACAGATCGCTGTTCCCGATCGAGTGCCGGGGAGTCTCCGAGAGCTGGTCGAGCAGCATCTTGGTCGCTTCCTGGGCCTGCTGGCGCACAGGTTGTCTGATGGTGGTCAGATTCATGAACTCGGCCATCTCATGGTCGTCGAAGCCGATGACCGAGACCCGATGAGGTACCGAGATGCCGGCCCGGCCCAGTGTGCGCAGCGCCCCGATGGCGAGTTCGTCGCTCATCGCGAACAGTGCGGTGGGCTGGGACGGTAGGCCGAGAAGGCGCTCGGTGGCGGCGATGCCTCCGTTCATCCGGGTGTCCCGGGCCTTGACGATCCACTCCGGGTTCACCCGCACTCCCGCCTCCGAGAGAGCGGATTCGAAGCCCCGCAACCGATCCGCGGTGAGGGCCCGTCCCACCGGGTCGTCCAGGTCGAAGGAGATGAGGCCGATCTCCCGGTGGCCCAGGCCGATGAGGTGGCGAGTCGCCAGACGCCCGGCGGCCCAGTCGTCGATGCCGGCATTCGGGTACGGGGAGAGGTGCTTGCCCACGGTGACGACCGGAATGCCGAGCCGGTCGATGGCCTGCAGCTCCCGATCGTCGAAGGGCGCCGGGAGCATGACCAGCCCGTCCACCCGATTGGTGGGAGCGACTCGTTCGAAGAAGTGGGTCCGGCCGGCCTCGTGGCCGACATTGAAGAGGACGAGCTGGCGGTCCGTCGTCGCCAGAACCTGCTCGATGGCGGTGATCGCCTCCGCGTAGAACCACTGCGCCGGCGACAGGGTGAGGACGCCGATCGGCCGAGGATGCTCGGCGGGGGAGGCGGGCAGGGAGTAGGCGAGCTCGCGCGCCGCACGGAGCACACGGTCCCTGGTGGCGCGCGCCACCGAGGGGTTGCCCCGTAGGGCGCGCGACGCGGTCGCGGCGGAGGTGCCGGCGAGTCGCGCCACGTCCCTGATGCTCGCGGGATGGGTGTGCTTGGCCGCCATCGTCCCAGCCTAGAGGCCCTCGCGTCGGAACGCAACTGTTTCACACCGGCTGGATATTGCCTTTGGAACGAGGCCGTGCCACAGTCTTGGGGCGGCCGAATGCCGGTCCGGTGAGCACGAGGTCAGTCTGTGAAACGTCCGGGTGGCTCCTGCGAAACTGTTTCACAAGAGAGGGTGG
>JBDIAG010000109.1:0-9401 GCA_039812305.1 Actinomycetales bacterium
AGCCCGGCCCGCGGTGGGACTGCCGGCCCGGCCATCCCGACGCCGGTCTGGTGAACGCCAAGGACTGGCGACGGGCCTGGGCGCAGGCGGCCACCGTCGTCCCGGCGGATCTCGACGAGCCGGTCGGATACCGGCCGCTCCGGCGAGCGCTGTGCGAGCAGCTGCGCCGGACTCGCGGCATCGTCGTCGAGCCGGACGACATCCTGCTGCTCCCCGGCGTCGCCACGAGCCTTCGCGCCGTGTTCGGCGCTCTCCGGCTGCCCGCCGGCACGGGCGTCGCGATCGAGGATCCGGGCTATCGCCGGGCCCGGATGGCGGTTGTGGATCGCGGCCTCGTCCCCCGCGGAGTCCCGGTGGACGCCGACGGCCTGGTCGTCGCTGATCTGCGGCCCGAGGACGCCGCCGTGTACGTCACGCCGGCGCACCAGTATCCGCTCGGTGGACGCCTGCCGGTGGAGCGCCGCAGTGACCTGTTGAGCTGGGCCGTCGAGAACGGGTCCGTCGTCGTGGAGGACGACTACGACGGGGAGTTCCGCTATGGCGTGGCTCCGCTGCCGGCCCTGCGGGCGATGAGCGGCGCCGCGGACCACGTCGTCTATCTCGGCACCGCCTCGAAGATGCTCACCTCCGGGCTCCGTCTGGCCTGGCTGGTCGCCCCGGACCGGTTGCGCGACAGTCTGATCCGATCGTGCCGCGACTTCAGTCTGCAGGTGGACGGCACCGCCGCGGCGATGCTCGCCCACTTCGTCGACTCCGGTGCCCTGACCCGGCACCTGGCCCGGGCCAGCCGAGAGTACGCGCACCGGCTGGCGGCGCTCCGCGGCGCGATCCAGGCGCAGCTGCCGGAGGCCGAGCTCGTCGGGGTGGACGCCGGCCTGCACGTCGTCCTCACCCTCGCCGACGACGTGGACGACATCGCGCTGGCCGAGCGGCTGGCCCGGCGCGGGCTGCTGGTCGAGCCGCTGTCCCCGTACTGCCTGACGGCAGGTCGCCGTGGTTTCGTCATCGGCTATTCACGACTGCCCGCCAGTGCGGCCGCGGGCGTCGCAGAGATGCTCGCGGACGTGCTCGCGGAGTGATTCCGGCATTCTCATTCACAGGATTCACCGCATCGCCACCGGTTTGCCAAAGATGGCTGTACCCCTTTGGAAAGTCTTGAGCGAATTCGGGGGGACGCCTAGGTTTCATGCCGGGTCGGGTCGCAGCGATCGTTGCGAGAAATCGGGAGGAATAGGGATGAAATACGCACTGCGTGCCGCATTGATCGTGGGTGCCGTGGCCTCGGCGATGTTGTCGAGCGCCCACGGCTCGCCCGCCGAGGCGCGCGTGATCGGATCGCGGCTGAATGCCGGATCGACCCTCACCTCGGGTCAGGAACTGCGTTCGCCGAACGGCCAGCACCTCGTGACACTCGGCCCGTACGGGGATATGAAGGCCTTCCAGATCGAGGGGGCCATGTGCAACCGGATGGAGGTGGGGGCCTTCTTCGACTACAGCCAGACCGCACGGCTGACCATGCAGGGTGACGGCAATCTGGTGCAGTACGTCAACGGAAAGGCCGTGTGGGCGTCCCGAACAGTCGGTCGCGGAGGGAGTTTCGTCGTCATCCAGGACGATCGGAACCTGGTGATGTACACCGCGGCCGGTCGTGCCGTGTGGTGGTCGGGGACAGTGTGCAATGCCGCGGACAGCACGGAGTTCGGTGACGATAGGAATCCTCGACTCGGCCCCGGCCACTTCATGCAGAGCGCCGACCGCCGCTACAAGCTGATCATGCAGGCCGACGGCAATCTGGTCCTCTACGGCCCCAAGGGTGCGATGTGGCATACCCGCACCAATGGAAAGTCCGGCGCCGCGCTCGTCCAGCAGGCCTACGACGGCAATCTCGTCTTGTACTCCACGGCGGGACGACCGCTGTGGTCCCTGCCGAAGCCGATCTATCCACACATCGAGTCAGAGCCATGGATCAACACCTATCTGCGCTTGCAGAACGACGGGAATCTCGTTCTCTACTTCGACTCCAACTACACCTACGACCAGCATGTTGCTTGGTCCAGTAAGCACGGCTGGACCAATGCGTGCCCGGCCTGTGATATCTGATGCAGCAGAGCCTCACATAGCCATTCGGGCCGTATTCGATACGGCTCTCCAGCTGGGTTGGCTACAGTGCCGCTCGTGTACGACGTCGATCGGATCCGGTCCCAGTTCCCCGCGCTGCGTTCCGGCACCGCCTTCTTCGACGGGCCGGGCGGCACGCAGGTGCCCACGTCCGTCGCCGACGCGGTCGCCGGGACCCTGACGTCCCCGATCGCCAATCGCGGGACCGTGACCGCGGCCGCCCGCGCCGCCGAGGAGGTGATCGCGGCCTGCCGTGCGGCGCTGGCCGACCTGCTCGGTGCGGATCCGCGCGGCATCGTCGTCGGGCGCAGTGCGACGGCTCTCGCCTTCGACACGGCGAGAGCCCTGGCGCGCACCTGGCAGCCCGGCGACGAGGTGATCGTCACCCGGCTCGACCACGACGCCAACATCACGCCCTGGCACACCGCCGCGGCGCTGGTCGGGGCTCGGGTGCGGGTCGCGGACTTCGATCCCGAGTCGGGCGAGCTCACGACCGAACACCTCGCCGCCCACCTGACCGATCGCACCCGGCTGGTCGCGTTCACCGCCGCGTCCAACCTCCTGGGCACCAGGCCGGACGTTCCCGGCCTGGCCGCGCTGGCGCACGACGCCGGGGCGCTGGTCTACCTGGACGCGGTTCACCACGTCCCGCACGTCCGCACCGACCTCGCCGCGCTCGGGGTCGATCTCCTGGCCTGCTCGCCGTACAAGTTCCTGGGGCCGCACTGTGGCGTGCTGGCCGCCTCGCCGGAGTTGCTGGCGAGCCTGCGTCCGGACAAGTTGGTGCCGTCTCCGGACGACGTGCCGGAGCGCTTCGAGCTCGGGACCCTTCCGTACGAGCTGATGGCGGGTGTCACGGCCGCCGTCGACTTCCTCGCCGGCCTCGTC
This sequence comes from Actinomycetales bacterium, assembly GCA_039812305.1. Lineage (GTDB taxonomy): Bacteria > Actinomycetota > Actinomycetes > Actinomycetales > CAWJMD01 > JBDIAG01. The sequence goes on from JBDIAG010000109.1 coordinate 3,007, forward strand.
CCGCATGCCGGGCCGGGGCTGCGGGTGTCGCGTCCGGAGCGGCTCGACGCCTCCTTCGCCGCCCTGGCCCGCTACGAGGACGAGCTGATCGCCGTTGCCGAACAGGGGCTTTCGGAGATCCCCGGTCTCAGGCTCCACGGCCACGCCAAGGTTCGAACCCCCACCCTGCTCTTCAGTGTCGACGGCGCCGACTCAGCGCGGATGGCCGAGGCGCTGGCCGCGCGGGGGGTCAACGCGCCGGCCGGCAGCTTCTACGCCCTGCAGGCATCGCGGCATCTGGGGTTGGGTGACGGTGGGGCGCTCCGGGCCGGCTTGGCGCCGTACTCCACCCACGAGGACGTCGAGCGGCTCATCCGGGGTGTCCGTGAGATCGCCCCGGATCTGCGGAGCGGATGATCCGGATTCCCGGTCACCCGGCCTCGGCGCTCACCCCGGCCCGAATCAGACCGGCCCGAATCAGACTGGCCCGAATCAGACCGGCCCGAATCAGACCGGCCCGAATCAGACCGGCCCGAATCAGAACTCCGAGTTCATCCCGCCGAGGACCTCTGTGCGCCAGTCGATGTAGTCCAGACCGGGGTCGACTGCCGCGGTGCGGTGCGACGCGTCGTCGTCCAGTGGCGACCCGGTGAGGACGGCGGCCACGACCCGATCCGGGTCGCTGCCCGAGGGGGCGACGCGGACGTCGAAGTCCTTGGACGCCTTGTCCGCGCGCAGGGAGTGCTTGAGCACGTGCACGAGGGAGAGCCGGGCGGCCCGGTCGTCCGGAGCCGTGGTCTCGGTATTGACGTTGCCGGAGACGAGGATCGCCCGGGCGTCGTCGGCCAGCACCGGCAGCACCGTCTCGGCGGTGCGGTAGCGGGAGAGCAGGCCGTCGACGAGGAACTGGTGCACGCGCGCCGTCACCGTCGAGCCACTCCGGGACGAGATGCTGGTCGGCAGCTGGATGTAGTGCTTGAGCGGAGCGCCGTCGAGGCTTTCCAGCGCCTGCAGCAACTCCGGCATGTCGCCGGCCACGACCGGCGTGGCACCCGCGGCCGACACCGCCGCGGCGTACTTCTCCACGGCCGACGTGGAGCCGGTGATCAATACGGTCTGAGCCATCTCTGCCTCCGATGAGTACCGCGTCCAGGTCTGCCGCCGCATCCGCGCGACCGCTCCAGCCTAGACGCGTGCGCGGTCTTTTCGGGACGTGGGACCTCGTCCGCGACCGACCGCGCGTCCACATTGTGAGACTCGTTGTCCGTTCTGGTGGACAGTTCGCCCCGCCTCAGGGCAACCTGTTTCGCGAAGGTCATGAGTGCCAGCTGATAGCCCCGGCTTGCTGGCCGGCAACCCTCCTCCGCGGTGGGGTGCCCCGGGTGACGACCTGGCCGTCCCAGAAAGGGCTCGGCAAGCGCGGACCTGCGGGTCCCGGACCCGAGAGGAATGCCATGAGCGCCACAGCTTTTCAGTCCACCAGCCACACCACGTCCAGCCGGGTGGAGCCGCTTCTGCCGGTGATCGGTGCCGAGCTTCGTGTTCCACTGGCCTGCAACGGCGGCGAGATCAGCTACGCCAATCTCGACTACGCGGCGAGCGCGCCGGCCCTGCGGCACGTCGAGGACCGTCTCGAGCAGGCCCGATGCCACTACTCCTCCGTGCACCGTGGGGCCGGCTGGGCCTCGCAGGTCAGCACCGCCGCCTTCGAGGGCGCTCGTGCCCGGGTGGCGGCCTTCCTCGGGGCCCGCTCCGACGATGTCGTCGTTTTCACCAGAAACACGACGGACGCGCTCAACCTGCTGGCCGGCGCGGTGCCCGAGCACGCGGGTGAGGTCGTGGTGCTCGATCTGGAGCATCACGCCAACCTGCTGCCCTGGCAGCGTCGCAGTCACCGGGTGCTGCCGGTGGCGTCCACCTTGGCCGAGACCGTGCAGCGGATCGAGACCGCGCTGAGCGAACGTCCGGTGGCGTTGCTCGCCGTGACCGGCGCCAGCAACGTCACCGGCGAGGAGCTGCCCATCGCCGCGCTGGCCGACCTCGCACATGCGCACGGCGCCCGGATCGTGGTGGACGCGGCACAGCTCGCCCCACACCGCCGGGTCGACCTCGAGGGCTGCGGGATCGACTACCTGGCGCTGTCCGGGCACAAGCTGTACGCGCCCTACGGCGCCGGCGTGCTCGTCGGCCGTCGCGACTGGCTGGACGCTGCCGAGCCGTACCTGGCCGGCGGTGGTGCGGTGCGCAGCGTGGCCACCGACGCGGTGGAGTGGGCTCCGGCTCCGGCCCGTCACGAGGGTGGGACGCCGAACGTGCTCGGAGCCGTGGCGCTGGCGGCCGCCTGCCAAGCGATCCAGTCCCTGCCGGCCGGGGCCCTGGAGGTGCACGAGGCAAGCCTGCGGGAGCGGCTCGTCGCCGGGCTCGAGGGCATCGACGGCGTGCAGGTGATCCGGGTCTTCAGCGACTCGCCGTCGTCGATCGGTGTCGTGACCTTCACCGTGGACGGCTTCGACCCGGGTCTGCTGGCGGCCGCTCTCTCCGCCGAGTTCGGCATCGGCGTGCGCGACGGCAAGTTCTGCGCCCACCCGCTGCTGACCCGGCTGGGTCTGCCGGCCGGTGCGGTGCGGGCCAGCCTCGGGGTCGGCTCCAGCTCCTCCGACGTCGACCGGCTGGTCGAGGCGGTGGCGCAGCTGACCACCCGCGGCACCCGGCTGGACTACCGGTTGGTGGAAGGCCGCTACGCCCCGGTCGCGGAGACCCGGGAGCTGCCCGCCGAGCTCTCCTGGCTGTGGTCCGACGACGCCCAGGCCGCTCCGGCGGGCGCCTCTCCCTGCCAGAGCTGACCCCTTCGCCGCGTCGACGATCGGCCGCCTGGTCGCGCGTTGACCAGGTATGTGTCGAGCAGCCGGCGATCGCTGGCCGTTCGGCCGACAACCGGTCGACGCGCGAACACCTGGTCGGCGGAACAGTAGCCTTGCGACATGGTCAAGCGCGTCGCGTACCAGGGTGAGCCTGGCGCCAATTCGTACCTCGTCTGTCAACAGGTCTACCCGGACGCCGAGCCGGTCGCCTGCCCCACCTTCGAGGACTGCTTCGACCTTCTCGCCGACGGCAGTGTCGACCTGGCGATGATCCCGATCGAGAACTCGCTCGCCGGGCGGGTCGCCGACATCCACCATCTGCTGCCGGAATCCGGCCGGCACATCGTGGCCGAGCACTTCCTGCCGATCCGGTTCCAGCTGATGGCGATTCCCGGCACCCGGATCGAGGATCTGACGCATGTGCTCAGTCACGTCCACGCGCTCGGCCAGTGCCGGCGGCTGATCCGCGAGCTCGGTCTCGTGCCGGTCGAATCCGGCGACACCGCGGGTGCCGCGCGGGAGGTGGCCGAGGCCGGCGACCCGACGAAGGCGGCGCTGGCACCCTTCGGGGCGGCCGAGCTGTACGGCCTCGAGGTGCTGCGCAAGAACGTCGAGGACGAGAGTCACAACACCACCCGATTCGTCGTCCTCGCGCGTGAGCCCGACCACACTCCCAACGGGCCCGCGGTCACCACGTTCGTCTTCCAGGTCCGCAACATCCCAGCCGCGTTGTACAAGGCCCTCGGCGGCTTCGCCACCAACGGCGTCAACATGACCAAGCTCGAGAGCTACCAGCTGGACGGCACGTTCGTCTCCACGCAGTTCTATGCCGACATCGAGGGACACCCGAACGACCGGCCGGTAGCATTAGCTTTGGAGGAGTTGAGCTTTTTTACAAGGCATGTCCGTATTCTGGGCGTGTATCCGCGGCATCCCTACCGCGACCGCGTGCTGGGGGCCGTCGGCTGACCCTGGCAACGACGAGCCACCTGCCTCGCCGGACACCCGAGGGGGCGACGAGGAGGAGGCATCGTGGCGGTGTGGGTCGGGGGAGCGCTCGTACTCGCCGTCATCGCCGGGTGGTATCTGCGACGCTCCCGGACGCTGGCTGTCGGTCCCACCTACGTCTACGGTGTATCGGCGCTCACCCTGGGCGCCGTCGGCGGTGACCTGAGCCGGCTGCTGTTCCACGCCGAGCCGCTCGTCGGCCTGTTGGCCAGCATGCTCGCGGTCACCGGAATCTGCGCGGTCACGGTCGCCACCTATCCGACGTGGCGGGAGATGCTCTGCGACGCCTGGCTGTTGGGCGGGTGTGTGCTGCTGATCGTCGTCGACGTCGCGGCCGTGGTGATCCCGGTGCCGACGTCGGACGCCCTGACCGCCGACGTGCTCGCCCTCGGCGGCGTGGTGTACGTCTGCGTCTTCGTCATCGACTTCGCCCTCGCGCTGACGGCCGTGCCGGTGGCCCGGCTGCTCTTCGCCGCGTGGGGCGCGTTGCGAGTCGTCATCTGGACGTTGTCCTGCGCCGAGAGCGCCGGCCTGCACGCCATTGGACCGGTCGCCGCCGTGCTGTGTGTCATCGCCTACCTGTGCCTGATCGGGTTCGCCCTCGTGCTCGGCATGAAGCGGATCCCGCCGCAGTCGATGGAGACGTCCGGCCGGCCGACCCTGGTGCCGTACAGCTCGGCGGTGCTGGCGATGGCGGTCACCGGCTGGCTGCTGGTCTTCCATCCCGACCTGGTGCAGCCCTACATCCCGGTGTTCAGCTTCGTCTTCGGAGTCGTCATCGTGCTGCGGCAGAAGGTCACCATGACCAGTCTGCGCAGGGTGACCGAGGAGGCCCGCGAACGGGAGGCCTACTTCCGCGCCCTCGTGCGGGACTCCCACGACGTGATCATGATCAGCGGGGACGACGGCGTGCTGCACGACGTCAGCCCGGCGGCGCTGAAGGTGCTCGGGCCGGACGCCGAGGGGCTCACCGGCACGGCGCTGGCCGAGGTGCTCGGCGTCACGCCGGCACAGGTCGGCCGGGTGTTGCGGCGGGCCCGGGCGGGGGAGTCGGCCCGGATCGAGGGGCGACGCCTGGACAAGGCCCTCGAGGCCGTCGTCAGCTATTCGGACGGCCGCTTCGTCGTCTCGGTTCGCGACGTCTCGGAACGGGATCGTTTGCAGCGCAAGCTTCATCGCCTCGCCTTCCAGGATCCGCTGACGGGTCTGGCGAACCGTCCCAAGGTGATCACCGACATCGACCGCCGGCTCTCGGCGGGGCTCTACCGGCCGTTCTCCGTCATCTTCATCGACCTCGATCGGTTCAAGCCAATCAACGACGTGGCCGGTCACGAGGTCGGCGATCTCGTGCTGCGCCAGGTGGCGCAGCGACTGCAACGCACGATTCCGCCGGGCAGCCTGCTGGCCAGGCTCGGTGGGGACGAGTTCATCGCCATCATCGAGGGCGAGCTGGAAGCCGGCGTCGCCGCGTCCACCGCGGTCGTCGAGGCGATGAAGGACCGGTTCGTCGCCGCCGGCAGTGCCTACCAGCTGGGGGCGTCCGTGGGGATCGCGACGGCGGACGCGCACTCGTCCTCGGAGGAACTCCTGCGTCGCGCCGACCTGGCGATGTACGAGGCCAAACGGGACTCGCGGATGCACTGGGCCATCTACACGCCGGCCCTGTCCAGGCTGGCCGCGGCCAAGCTGATCGAGCAGGGCGAGGTGGCCGCGGCCTGGAATCGGGACGCGGTGAACGTCTATCTCCAGCCCATCGTCGCCACTCGCGACCAGCGTCCGATCTCGGTCGAGGCGCTGCTGCGCTGGCGCGACGCGGACGGCCGGATGCGGTCGCCCGAGGCCATGCTCGCCTACGCCACGCGCACCGGAGGGCTCGGCACGCTCAGCGACTGGGTGCTCCACCAGGTACTCCAGGTGATGCAGGTCAGCGACCTCCGACTGGCTGTGAACATGCCGCCGACCCTGCTGACCAGCGATGCCGTCGTGGCCGAGCTGCTGCTGAAACCGCTGGCAGCGCACGGGATCTCACCGGACCGCTTGTCCCTGGAGATCACCGAGGACGCGGTCGTGGAGGAGGGGGACTCAGTCCTGGAGGCCTTCCACCGGTTGCGTGAGCACGGCTTCCGGCTCTATGTGGACGACTTCGGCACCGGGTACTCGTCCCTGTCGTATCTGGTGCGGCTGCCGCTGGACGGAGTCAAGCTCGACCGCAGCTTCGTCACGCAACTGCCGCACAGCGACCAGGCCAGATCGGTGGTCAAGGGAATCGTCCAGCTGTGCCGGGAACTCGACATCGAGCTGATCGCCGAGGGAGTGGAGAGCCGGGAGCACCACGAATGGCTGTGCCGGCTGGGCGTCACCCTGGCACAGGGCTTCTGGTATGCCGAACCGCGTGATTGGCGCGAGGCGTCGCGGGTACTGACCGGCCCGTGATGCGATCGCACCCGGCCTCGGCATAGTGTGCCGCCAACCGGTGTGCGCTCAGCCGGTGTGACCGCCAGCAGCCCGGACAAGCAGGTAGGAGGCCCGGCCATGGGGCGTAGTTCT
>JBDIAG010000110.1:0-9377 GCA_039812305.1 Actinomycetales bacterium
TGATCAGGCTGATGGGGCCGGTCGGATGACCCAGCAATCGGCGGCGGTGAAGCCTGTGCCGCTCAGCTGTGGCCATCTGTGCACCGCGCTGGTCGTCGATGAGGACAGTGACGTCGCTCCCGGCCTCGGCCAATACGGCAGCATGCGCGACCACCATCGTCTCCCCGAGATCGTCTGACTGCTGAAGCCTTGTGACCATGGGAAGGTTGCTCAGTCGGTGTACGGCCGCCTCCAATTCGTCGGTGACGTCGTCGCTCAACCAACGCATCAATCTATCGGAGAGCTTGTCGATAACACGCTGGGTGGCAGCAAAACGCGAGTCCTGACGAGCCTTGCGAAGCATCTCGTCCCGAACACACTCTGGGGCGCTGAGCGGGCCGAGCGTGGCGAAGAGCAGTCTCTCCTTGTGGATAGAGAAGAAGTTCAGCCCTGGACCGGCGTCGATGATCGGACGCTCGGTCATCCGCCTGGCCTGAAGTCGTCACCCACATCGTCGTCCAACTCGGATAAGTCAAGGTGCACGTCAGGAAGTCGATCAGCAGGCGTCCACTGGACTTCCCGCGACGCAGGCGCGATGCCTGCGGCACGTAGGTCCGCCTCGACCTCCGCCAGCGTCACGCCGCGCAGAGTCGCGATGACGGAAGGAGCAACCACGCCAAGCTCGTAGCCGGCGATCGCTCGTGCGAGCAGCCGTTGCGGAGCCCGGCGGGTATTCGACTCGACCGAGAGCGCCTGATAGAGGTCGCTCCAGCCATATCGAGTGGCGAGCTTCGGCGCTGTGAGGCGTGAGGTGTTCAGCCACGCTTGCTTGGTTTCCGCGTCGATGTACCCAGCTTCATGCATGGCGATCGACGCGATCTGTGGAGACACCAGAAACCTCTGCACCACGGTCGACAAAGTCTTTTCCGTCACGCTGCTGCCGGGTTCACCGGCCAGAAACTCGCGTAGCCCCTCTATCGGGATGAGAAGGTGTCTGGCGAAAGCGTCCGCGCGGACCTCCGCCGCGGATCGCAGGCTCCAATCCACCGGCTCGCCATCGCACCAGTCGCCGAACAGCACGTGGCCGAGTTCGTGTGCGAGCGTGCTCCGCTGCCGCATCGGATGAGGTGTGCGCGCAACACCGATGAACACGACACCTCGTGTTGGATCCCGCAGCGCCATCCCGTGCTCATCCTGCCCGGCGTCGAGCACAGCCACATCAGCTTCGCTGGCCTGCTCGATGACCGTGACCAGGTCGGCCACAGGCTGTGCCCCGAGCCCGTGGTCACTCCGAAACCGGGCGGCGCGATCGCGCCCCTCCACCTCCGCATTCACGACGGCGCCAGCACCGCCTGGTCGTCGAGGTAATCGTTCAACTCGGCGAATCGCTGCAGAGCCTCCCGCATTGTGGCCATCTCCGACCCATTGGTCGATCTCGCGGCGTACTGCAGACGGTCAGCCACCGCCGTCGAACCGGTCAGCTGAGACAAGGTATGCCCGGTCGCCTGGGCGATAAGAACGAGTTCAGGTAATTTCGCCGCGCGCTGACCATTGACAATCCGGCTCACAGTGGACTGCGAGATGCCAGTTTTCTTCGCGAGATCACGCTGACTCAGGTGGGCGCTGTCGAGCGCCCACCTGATCGATGCTCCTGCGTTCGTCATGACACTCACCTCCTGAATCAAGCTTCCGGCAACTGATTCAGTATACCCGGCCGGTCAGTGCTTCCAGAAGGAGACACCGGACTCCCACCGGCTCAGATCCGCTCTGTCCGGATCACCTCGGCCGCGAGACGGGCCGCCTGACCCCGGCCGGCCGGGCCACGAAGGACGGCGCGAGCGCGACGAGCACGATCACCAGCATCGCCACGTTGTGGCCGTACTTGGCCGCCTGCGTCACCTCGCCGATCAGTGGGTCGTAGGTGAACGCCAGTGCGGCGGTGAGGATCATCGGTGCGGCGGCCACGATGGCGATGTGGCCGGCGCTCCAGTCCTCGCTGCGGGCGGCCCGGGCGATCGCCAGGGCGGCGATCACGAGAATCGCCAGGGAACCCGCCACGCCCGGCCAGGACTGCGGCATCAGGTTGTAGACGGCCGCCACGGCCAGGGACACCAGCGCGGTGACGACCTTCGTCAGAGGTCGGCCGACACCGGCCGCCCGAGGCCTGCGCCCGAGGACGATCGCGCCGGCCACCAGGGCCAGCACGACGACACCGGCGCCGATCAGCTGGCCGGTGGCGGCGTGCCAGTGCTCGGTCTGCAGGTGCCAGTAGAGGACGAGCACCGAGGCGACCGCGTACGCGACTGCGACGACGACGAGGCCGCGCAGCCGCAGCCAGGGTGTCGTCGCGCGATCCGGACGCCACGCCTCGACCAGCGCGATCGGCCCGCAGATGCTGAGCATGACGTGCCCGCCCACGAAGCCGACGAGGTTGACCGCGCTGAGCCCGAGCGGGGCGATCAGAGTGGCGTGGAACAGCGCCTCCCAGCCCTCCAGCCCGCGATAGTCGGGACTGAACAGGGACTGATCGACCAGCCCGGCCTGGACGAATCCGAACGCCGCGGCGAGCAGCACGATCCCGACCCAGCCGAGGCGGGCCCGCCGGGCGACCTCCCGGATCGTCACGGCGGCGCAGCCGTAGAGGGGGACGAAGATCATCAGGTTGCCGAGCAGCAGCGTGGGGTGACCCGTGGAGTCGTCGTAGCCGGAGAGGTACTCCGCGCAGATCGGCGCGAGAAGGAGAAGGGCGAGCGTCAGCCACCAGGTGCGTCGTCGCGGCGTTCTTCGAGCCGTTACGACATGGTCCGTTTCGGAATTACTCATGCTCGTAATGGAACATCACTGTCCCGAAACAGGCAACAGGAGTCAGCTAGGATTCCAGCCGTGACAGCGCGATCGACCAAGGCCACCCGCACGCGGCGGGACATCGTGGACGCCGCCATCGAGGTCTGGGCCGCCGACAACACCGCCTCCCTGGGCGAGGTGGCCGATCGGGCCGGGGTCGGCCGCACCACGCTCAATCGGTACTTCACCGATCGCGGTCAGCTCGTCCGCGCGGTCGACGAGGAGTGCCGCAGCCGATTCCTGGCCGCGGCCGCCCGGGCCCGGCCCGACGAAGGCAATGGACGGGAAGCGCTGCTGCGGATGTGTGCGGAACTGATCCACCTCGGCCCGGTGCTGGGCGTGATCTTCGCCGACAACGCGCTGGTCGACCCGGACACCTGGTTCCCCGACGAGGACGACCTGCTCGTCGCCACCCTCACCCGCGGCCACCGGGACGGCTCGATCGCCGCGGACCTGCCGGCCGACTGGATCGCCACCTTCGTGTGGACCTCGCTCTTCGCCGCGCACCTGGTGGTCGCCACCGGCGGACGGACCTGGCACGAGGCCGCCGGGCTGCTGACCCGCACCCTCGCCTCCGGCCTGGGCGGGACCCCGTCGTGAATCGCGGGGCGCTACAGGGTGCGCCTCAACGCCACCAGCAACCGGGCGACGATCGTCGCCCGATCCGGGGCGGCGGCAAGGGCGTCGCGGGTGAGGACGGTGAGCTGGTCGGCCAGCCCGTGCGGGCGCAGTCGCGGCACCTGACGACGCGGCCGGTCCTCGGCCTCGGCGGCCAGATCAGCCAGGCGCTGGCACACCGCGTGAACCGCCTCGATCGGCGTGCCGACCTCCCCTGCGGTCGCGTCCGTCGGCAGGATCTCGGCGAGCGCCGGGGTCTCGGTCAGGGGCCGTTCCCACCGCGCCAGTGGATAGCTCACACAACGATCGACGACCCGGCGCAATTCGCGCGCCGGGTCGTCGGTGAGTGAGTGGTTGTCGATGATGCGTCAGTTCTGCCGGAGGATCGAGATCAGCCGCAGCATCTCGATGTACAGCCAGACCAGGGTCACCATCAGGCCGAACGCCGCCCGCCAGGATTCCTTCACGGGCAGGCCGTTGGCGACGCCCCGGTCGATGTAGTCGAAGTCCAGGATCAGGTTGAGCGAGGCCAGGCCGACCGCGAACAGGCTGATCGCGATGCCGAGGATGCCGGTGTTGTAGAACATGCTGAACCCGAAGAGCACCGAGGCGCCGAAGTTCAGCAGGGCGAAGATGAAGTACCCGAAGGTCAGCATCATGATCCAGCGGGTGAACTTCGGGGTCGCCCGGATCGCCTTCACCTTGTAGGCGACCAGCATCGCCGCGAAGGCGCCCAGCGTGCCGAGCACCGCCGTGACGACGATGCCGGGGTAGATGGTCTCGAAGACGGCGCTGGCCGTGCCGACGAAGACACCCTCGACCACCGCGTAGGCGCAGATCAGACCCACCGGGACGCCGCGAGCGCGGTTGATCGCGAAGGCGAGACCCAGCGTCACGACCAGGGTGAGCAGGAAGACAGGGATCGGGGCCGCGAAGAGCAGGCCGGTCGAGATCAGGAACACCCAGGTGGCCGCCGCGGCGGCCAGCAGGATCGCGAACAGGATGCCGGTCTTGACGACGACGTCGTCGTAGGTCATCCGTCCGGTCTGCAGCGGACCCGCCGGCGGAGCGTTGTAGGCGTTCTGGAGGTCCTGCGGCGAACCCCACTGCTGCTGCGGCTGGGCGTAGCCCTGGGGCGCATACCCCTGCTGGGGTTGGCCGTACTGCTGCTGGCCCGGCTGGCCGTACTGCGGGTTCTGAGGCTGCGAATACTGGCCGGGTCGGCCAAATTGGGCGAACTCCGGCCGGCGGTTGAACGCCGGGTTCGAGCTGCGCATCGTGCTCCTTATGTTTATGGTGAGCGTTCTGGGTGACTCCACCAGCCTAAACGACCACCATGAGCACGCTGTTCCCGCGACAAGAACCGTGAGAACACCGTTACCCCGGCGTTCCACCGTCCGGGCCACGCCCGCCTCACACCGCGAGCCTCGAGGGCCGCGATCAGCCCCGCTCGGTGAGCGCGCGGTAGCGCTCGAGGTAGAGCGGCCAGCCGGAGTCGCCGAGAGCCGTGAAGACCTGCCAGCCCTCACCGTGCCGGTCGAGATGGCGGTGCACCAGCACGACCTTCGTGCGCTCCGGCCCCTCCTCCTCGAACCGCACCTCCACCTCGCTGGCGCGCTCGGGATCGGTCTCGACCTGCCACCGCGGGGTGATGTCCCAGCTGAACACGATCCGATGCGGCGGGTCGTAGGCGAGGACGCGCGACCAGGCGCAGACGCTGCCGTCCGTCCCGATGTCGTGGATCGTCCCACCGACTCGCGGCTCCAGGACGGTCTTCGCGATCGGGACGGCGAGCATGTTGTGCTGACGCGGCTTGATCTCGTCGAACCGCTGCGTGAAGACCGCGAAGGCATGCTCCACCGGAACGTCCACGGAGATCTCCAGCGTGATCGCGGTCAGGTCGGTCTGGGTGCTGCTCATCGTTCTCCCCTTTCGGCGCCCGACGGGGCGTCTTTCGACTGATAGGTCTGCTCGGCGAGGCGCTTGAAACCGGACAGCGTCTGGTCCCAGTACGACTCCAACTCCTGACGCAACTGAGCCAGCCCTTCCCGGCGCGGGTGATAGACCCGCAGGCGCCCCGACGGGCGCACGTCGACCAGGCGGGCTTGCATCAGCACCTTCAGATGCTGCGAGACGGCCGGACGGCTCACCGGGAGATCGCGCGCGATCTCCGTCACCGAGCACGGGCCGTGGGCCACACGAGCGAAGACCTTCCGACGTGTGGGGTCGGCCAGAGCCTGCCACGGATCCGACGTCTCCATTCCCACAACGCGTAAGCTACCACTTACGCATTGGCGTGGCAAACGCTCTGGAGAACATCCCGAAGAGGATGAATTCAGTCATGACCGGCCGGCCGGCCACGGGCTCTCGTGCTCGTGCAGCCCGCTCATGTCGTCGACCGGACCATCGACGAGGTCGCCACTCCCGTCACGTCGCGAGCGGCCCGGGCATACGATGCTGCGATGCCCCGCACGGACACGGCATCCCGAGTGATTGCGGCCCCGCCCGACCGTGTCTACGCAGCCTTCGTCGATCCGGAGGCGCTGGCACATTGGCTGCCGCCCGACGGAATGACCGGCAGGTTCGAACGATTCGACGCACGCCCGGGCGGCTCCTACCGGATGATCCTGACTTACGCGGACGCCTCAGTCGCCCGTGGCAAGGCGACCGCCGACTCCGACATCGTGGAGGCCCGCTTCGTCCACCTCATCCCGGGCCTCCGCGTCGTACAGGCAGTCGACTTCGTCTCGGATGACCCGTCCTACAGCGGCACGATGACAATGACCTGGGAGGTGGCCGCGGTCGAGAGCGGGTCGCTGGTCACCTTCCGGGCCGACGATGTTCCGGCGGGCATCTCCGCGGAGGACCACGCGGTCGGCCTCGCCTCGTCGCTGGACCATCTCGCCCTCTATACGCAGCGGTAACGGTATGACCGGCGATACCGCCTGAGCGCGCCGTCGGCATGCGCGACCGGGCGCATGGTCCCGCGGATGAACCTGCGCCCGGTGTCGTGATCAGCCCCCCAGTCGCGGGTTCATCGGCGGGATCACCAGCACCCACTACGCATGCCGGACACAACAGCCCCTCACCATCGTCACGATCAGACCGCCGTCTTCCGGGTTCGCGGGGAACGTTCGCGGCGGGGGTTGCGGAGCAGGAGTGCCGTCAGGTACAGCCCACCCGCTGCCAGGGTCACCAGGCCGACGGGGATGAGCGTGAGTTTCGCGAGGAAGTCCGCCACGGCCAGGAGTGCGGCGCCGGTGAGCGCGGTGCGGAGGTATCCGACCGTTCCCGGCGCGGTGGCGCGGGCGATGTGGGGCGCGGCGAGCGCGATGAACGCTATCGGTCCGGTGATGGCGGTCGCCATCGCGACGAGCAGCACGGCGAGCCCGAAGGCCCCGGCGGTGATCGTCCCGACTCGCACGCCGAGCGCACTGGCGACTTCCGGGCCGAGTTCGAGTGTGTGGATCGGCCGGGCGAGCACGAGGAGCGCGAGCGCGGCCGCAATGGTGACCGCGGCCATCACGACCACCTGGCTCGCCGTCGCGTCGTTCAGCGTGCCGGCCGACCAGGCCGCGACGGACATCGCCAGGTCGCGCTGCGCACGCAGCATGAGCCAGACGTTCAGCGCACCGACCGCGGTCCCCACGCCGACCCCGGCGACAACCAGCCGGGGACCGTCTATCCGGCCCCGGACCAGCAGCAGGACGACGGCGGCGACGCCGACGGTCCCGGCCAGCGCACCGCCGAACTGCGCCAGCGTCGATCCTCCAGCGATGGCGGCGGCGACGAGCACGCCGGTGTGCGCGCCGACGGTGAGTCCGAGCAGGTCGGGACTTCCCAGGTCGTTCGCCGCCAGCGTCTGCACGAGAAGTCCACTGATCGCGAGGGCCGATCCGATGAGCACGGCCAACAGCGCACGGGGGAGCCGCCAGTCGAGGACGACCATCCGCGCGGCCCGGTCGCCGCCACCGAGCAGGATGTCGACGAGGGTTCGCACGTCGATGTCGCCGGGTCCGACCAGCACGTGGAGGAGCACGGTGGCGACGAGGATGACACCGAGGACGACGACTCCGATCCCGCGACGGGCGAGCGGAGCGAAGTGACGAGGCCGGGGCGCCGTCACGTGAGTGCCCTCGCTCGTCCCCCGGTGGCGCAGGCCGCCAGAAGCCCACCGCCGAGGAGGGCAGTCACCACTCCCACCGGGAGTTCGCCGGGGGTCGGCAGCACGCGACCGACCACGTCCGAGGCGAGCACGAGGGCGGGTGCGCCGAGTGCGGTGAGCGTCATGAGCCGCGACTGACTCCCCCGCGCCATCGGCCGTAGAAGGAGGGGCACGATCAGCCCGACGAAGCTCACCGGTCCGACCAGCGCCGTCGCCGAGCCGACCATGAGCGCGATCGAGACTGCCGCCAGCCCACGGACGAGCGCGATCCGCAGACCGAGCTGCACCGCTATGTCGTCGCCCAGCGCGAGCACGTCGAACTTCCGGGCCAGCAGGAAGCAGAGAACGACGCCGGCGGCGCCGAACGGAAGGAAGTCCGCGAGGTCGGTCATCGTGCGTCCGCCGAGAGCGCCGGCGCCCCAGCGTCGCATCCGGTCGAACGCCTCCGGGTCGCGCAGTGCGATCGCGGCCGACAACCCGGCGAACACCGAGCCGAGCGCAACCCCGGCGAGGACGATGCGCGTCGGGGTCGCCCGTCGCCCGAGCAGGTACACGGCGACGGTGACGGTGGCGGCGCCGGCCATGCCGATCCACAGTTGGGCGCGCAGGGACACGATGTCCGCCCAGGCCACGGCGACCGTGACCGCGAACGCCGCTCCGGGGGCGACGCCGAGCAGTCCGGGGTCGGCGAGCCGGTTGCGGGTGATGGCCTGCGCGGCGACCCCGGCGAGGCCGAGGGCGACCCCGGTGACGAGCCCCGCGGCGGTACGCGGGAGGCGTTGCTCCCACAGGACGATCCCCTCGGGAGACGACCCCGGATCGGCGAGCAGGGCGGGATCGAGCGGGAGGATCACGCCCCGGGCACCGAAGACGATGCTCGCGAGGATCGCCGCCACCAGCGCCACCGCGAGTGCGACCGTGACCGCGGCACGCGTCCCGGCTCGGGGCCCGGTCACAGCCCGGCCGCGTCGTAGAGCGCGTCGAGCCGGTCGGCCACCTCCTCGGGGTCCAGATCGGACTCGTAGAGTTCGTCGATTCGTCGCCGGGTGGCCTCCGGCAGCGCGAGATAGCGGTCGCGCCACTCCTCCTCGTGGTCGGTCCAGTACCCGAGCACCTTGTACGTGGCGGGACGTCTGCGGAGTTCCTGTCGCAGATGCCGCCGGACCTCACGGATCGCTCGGGTCTCCCCGGCGGCCCACACGTAGACGGCGTCGGCGTCCGGTTCGGCTCGCAGCGCCCGCCGGAGCTCGTCGGCCAGGCGGCTCGGCGCGACGCCGTTGCCGACGCCGGGCAGCCACCGCACCTCGATCGGCCCGGCCGAGACGAGCTGCTGCATGTCGGCGGCCAGCGGGAGCTCACCGATGACGTGCGTGCTCACCTCGGGCGGTGTCTCCTCGCAGATGCGGGCGACGGCGGGCAGGCCGGTCGCGTCGGTCAGCAGCAGCTGACGTCGCATGTCGGCGGGACGGTCGTAGATCGCGCCGGGCGGGCTCACGCCGATAGTCTCGCCCGGCTCGACCTCGCCCGCCCAGCGGCCGGCGAGTCCGTGACCGTGCACGACGAAGTCGACGTCGATCCAATCCGGACCCGCGCGCCGAACGGTGTACGTCCGGAGCTCGGCGAAGTGCAGCCGCACGAACTCGTCGGGGGCGCCCGTCGTCGCGAACCAGCCGGGAGCGCCCCGCAGCCGCACCCGGACCATCGACGGCGTGAGGTGCGCCCGGCTCGCGACGACCACCTGGGCGACATCCGTCACGCCGCGGCCAGCTTC
>JBDIAG010000111.1:0-9362 GCA_039812305.1 Actinomycetales bacterium
TGAGCGTCGGGCCCGGCCGGCGGGCCGGGGGAGCTCCAGCCGCCATGATCCGGGCGGGCCCGAGCGCTCTCGGAGGCGGGCATAAGCTCGGAGAATGAGTTCTGTGACTCGTTCTGGCCCTGATCTGTCCGATAAGACCGCCATGGTCACGGGCGCCGCGTCCGGGATCGGCCGGGCCTGTGCCGAGTACTTCGCCGCGCTCGGGGCCCGTGTGTATGCCGTGGATATCGATCAGGCCGGTCTCCAGGTGCTCGCCGACACCGATCCGGCCCATCTGATTCCTACTCCCTGCGACCTCTCCGACCTCGACGCCGTCGACGCCCTGCCGCGCGACGTCGACATCCTGCTCAACAACGCCGGTCTCCAGCATGTCAGCCCGCTCGAATCGTTTCCGGTGGAGCGGTTCTCGCTGATCCTGACGATCATGTTGGAGGCGCCGTTCCGCTTGATCCGGGCGAACCTGCCGCACATGTACGACCGGGGCTGGGGGCGGGTGGTCAATATCTCCAGCGCCCACGGTCTGCGGGCCAGCCCTTTCAAGGCGGCCTACGTCACCGCCAAGCACGGACTCGAAGGACTCTCCAAGGTGACCGCGCTGGAGGGCGCCGCGCATGGCGTCACCAGCAACTGCATCAACCCCGCCTACGTGCGAACGCCCTTGGTGGAGAAGCAGATCGACGACCAGGCCGCCACGCACGGAATCCCGCCGGAAGAAGTGATCGAGAAGATCATGCTCACGCCGGTCGCGGTGAAACGGCTGATCGAGCCGGACGAGGTCGCCCAGATGGCCGGATTCCTATGCGGGCCGGGGACCGATTCGATCACCGGCAGCTCCTTCGCCATGGACGGCGGGTGGACCGCGCACTAGTTGTCCTCGCCGGACGTGGATTCCGGGCTGACGTGTGGCCATCCGGTGGCGTCGAGGACGTTGTCGGCGGTGCCGCTGACTTGGCTGCTGGGGATAACTGTGGTGTCGTCGTCGCTGCGGAAGGACGTCGGCCTCTTTGTCGGATTTCGGTCGGCGTGAACGGCTGCTGGATCGACCAGATGTTCGCGCGTTGACCGGTTGTCGGCCGAGCAGCCAGCGGTAGCCGGCTGCTCGGCACATACCTGGTCAACACGCACACAGGCGGCTGAATCGGCACCGGACCCGGCGCGTGATCCGGCCGGAACCGACCGTCACCGCGAACACCGAGCCTTCCCGGTCACCGGGCCTTCCCTCGGTCACCGGGCCTTCCCTCGGTCACCGAGCCTTCCCATGGGCACTGAGCCTTCCCGTGGGCGCCGGGACTCGGCCGAATACTCCTATTTGGACAGAGCCGTAGGCTGAGTGTGGTGGTCGTCCGCCTCCGGCAGTGCTCCGCCTGACGGGGCAGTGCCAGAGACGTCGAGTGCCGCCGGCCGCCTTCTCCGCACTGCCGGACAAACCGCCTGAATAGTGCGGCTGCCACTGGCGAGTCATGGCGACTGATGGTCGCCGGGCGTCTGATCCGCGCGACCTGCGCATGAGGCTGCGGATGAACCTGCACCAGGTGTCGTGATCACGCCCCCGGGTGCAGGTTCATCCGCCGGATCAAAGGTGCCTGATCCGCTCCGGACCCGGCCGCCATCCCGACGCCGGCCCGGCCCCGACCCGCAACCCCGATCCGCCGGCCCCGAGCCCGGCCCGCCGGCCGCCACCCGTGGGACGCCCGTCCCGTTGTCCACCATCCACGCTTCACCGCAGTCCCGAACGGCACGTGTCCGGGCGAGATCCTGCGACGAGAGTCAGGTGCTGTCGAACAGCCGGTCGCCCCAGTAGCCGCCGGGGCCGATTCCACCGGGCGCGGCCCAGATGCCCGATCCGGTGTGTCGGATGTACTCGTTCAGGGCGTCGTCCGCGGCCAGTGACATCTGAATGGGGATGAATCCGCGGCGCGGGTCGCGTTGATAGGCGATGAAGAACAGCCCCGCGGAGAGATGGCCCAGGCCGTCGGCGCCGTCGACGAAGTTGTAGCCCCGACGGAGGATCCGCGCGCCGTCGAAGCGGGACGGATGCGCCAGCCGGACGTGGGAGGCGGCCGGCAGGCTCGCCGGCTGCACGACGTCGAACTCCCGCTGCGATCCGAGCGGGGCGCCCTCACCCTTGTTCCGGCCGATGATCTGCTCCTGCTCGTCCAGAGACGTGCGGTCCCAGGTCTCGATGATCATCTCGATCCGTCGCGCCACCAGGTACGACCCGCCGGCCATCCAGGCCGCGGCCGGATCGTCCTCGCGATGGACCCAGACGTGCTCGTCCAGGACCGCGGTCTCCTGGTTCGACGGATTGGCCGTGCCGTCCTTGAACCCGAAGAGGTTTCGCGGCGTGGGCTGGGTACGGTCGGTGGAGGCCGCCTTGCCGTAGCCGAGCTGGGCCCACCGCACCGCGGCCCGTCCGGCCGCGATCCGGGAGAGATTGCGGATCGCGTGCACGGCCACCTGCGGGTCGTCCGCACAGGCCTGCACGGCCAGGTCGCCGCCGCACCGGGCCGGCTGGAGGACGTCCTTGGGGAATCGGGGGAGATCGACGAGGGCGGCGGGACGAGCCGGCGCCAGCCCGAATCGATCGTCGAAGAGGGACGGTCCGAATCCGACGGTCAGCGTCAGCCGCGCGGCGTGCGAGTCGTAGGCCTCGCCGGTGTCCTTGGGCGGCGCGGGTCCGGGTCCGCCGTCCACCCCGGCCGCGCCGCCGATCGGCATGCCCGCGGTCAGCTGCCGGGCGGCCTTCGTCCAGTCCTTCAGCAGGCCGACCAGTGTCAGGCGGTCGGTGGTGGTGACGTCGAAGGCCGCGAAGTGCAGGTTCGCCTGCACGTCGGTGACGATCCCGGCCTGGTGCGTGCCCTCGAATGGCACACTCGCCGAGTCGCTCCCACCGGTGGAGCCGGATCCGGCCAGCGCACCGGCGGTGACCAGGCCGACGCCGGCGGCTCCAGCTCCGAAGGCTCCGAGCAGACCTCGACGCGAGAGTCGCTCGGAATCGGAACTGGAGCCGGGCATCGGACTAATTGTCGCCGGCGGCGGCCGCGGCCAGGTCGGCCAGCGGCTCGCCCAGGGCGTCGACCGCGCGGGACAGTTCCTGGCGCTTGTCCTCGGGCACGGTGTCGTAGCTGACGAAGGTGTCGCCACTGCGGTAGCCGTCCAGCAGCTTCTGCACGTTGGCGAACTCGGTGTCGAGGGTCTCGACCAGCTTCGCGTCGTTCTTCTCCACCACCGGGCGCAGCACGTCGAATGCCTTCTTCGCACCGTCGAGGTTGGCCTGGAAGTCCACCAGGTCGGTGTGCGAGAAGGCCTCCTCCTCACCGGTGATCTTGCCGGTGGACACCTCGTCCAGAAGCTCCTTGGCGCCGTTGCCGATCGAGGTCGGGGTCAGCGCCGCATTCGGCACCCGCTGCTTGAGCTCGTTGACGTCGGCCAGCAGCTGGTCGGCGACCGGCACCATCGCGGCGAGGTCCTCGTTCTGCCACAGCGCCTTCTCGATGCGGTGCCAGCCGCTGAACGTCTCGCCCTCGGCCAGGTCGGCCTCCCGGGCGTCCATCCGCGGGTCGAGGTCGCCGAAGGACTCCGCGACCGGTTCGATCGACTCCCACGGAATCCGGGACGGCGCGTAGAGCTGCTTGGCCTTCTCCCGGTCGCCCGCGGCGATCGCGTCGCGCAGACCCTGCACCAGCGCGGGCAGCTTGTCGGCCTCGCCCTGCACGTAGGTGCGGTAGTCGGCCACCGCCTTCTCGGCTGCCGGGTCGGCCTCCTTGGTCTCCGTGGACGCCGCGACCGTGATCTTCTGCCGGATGCCGTCGCCGACCATGCCCGGCTTGCAGGCCACCTCGTAGCTGCCTTCGGTGAGGTCGACGGTCAGGTCGTAGGACGTGCCGGGCCCGATGTTCTCCTTCTCGGTGACGATGCGGTCACCGGGGGCGTACACGTACACCTCGGTCACCTGGCTGCCCTTGTTGGTGATCGCGAAGGTCTCGATGCCGGCGGTGAGATCGGTCTTGGAGACGTTGCAGGCGTCGTCGGTCGCCTCGACGGAGACTCCGGTCTCCTCGCCGCCGCTGCTGGAGGTGGCCGGCTCGGGGTCGGAGGAACAGGCGGCGAGCGCCAGTGCCGAGATCGGGGCGAGCAGGAAGAGAGCACGCACTGGACGCATGGATTGTCTCCTGAACTGATTGTCGAGGCCCGACGCGTGGGTCAGGCGGTGGTGGGCTTGGGCTGGGTCGACCGGTTCGCCACGGGCGTGGCCGGCCGGCGATGCGGCCGGAAGAACACGATCATCATCACGGTCACGTAGCTCACCCACACGATCGCTTCCAGCCAGGTGGTCGCGGGGGAGAAGTTCAGCGTGCCCTTGAGCAGGGTGCCGTACCAGGAGGCCGGTGGAATCTGGGCGCTGACGTCGAAGGCCAGCGAGTGCAGGCCGGGAAGGAAGTTCGCCTCCTGCAGGTCGTGGACGCCGTAGGCGAGCACCCCGGCGGCGACGACGATCAGCAGACCACCCGTCCAGGTGAAGAATTTGGACAGGTTGATCCGCAGCGCGCCGCGATACATGGCGTAGCCGAGCGCGACGGCGGTGATGAGGCCGAGTGTGGCGCCGCTGATCGGGGCCCATCCACTGCCTGTCGCCTGAATTGCCGCCCAGAGGAAAAGGGCGGTTTCGAGGCCTTCACGGCCGACTGCGAGGAATGCGGTGATCACCACCGCCAACGGGCCGACGGCGATGGCATTGGACATTCTGCCGCGCAGTTCTCCGGCCAGGTTCTTGGCGGCCTTGCGCATCCACAGGATCATCCAGGTGACAAAGCCGACCGCGATGATCGAGAGCGTTCCACCGAAGAGCTCCTGCTCCTCGAACGTCATATTGCGGGACGTAAAGGTAATAACCGCACCAAAACCGATGCTCAGCACGACTGCGGCCGCGACGCCGATCGCCACCAGGCGAAGAAGATCCCGTCGATCGGATTTGACGAGGTAGGCGACCAGGATGCTGACGACGAGTGTCGCCTCCAGCCCCTCCCGTAGGCCGATCAGATAATTGGCCAGCAACTCGGACCGTCCTTGAATTCTCGGGCTGTTCTCACCTGCGCAGCCGAACAGCCCCACCAAGGTAAGCCTCTCCTATTGCCTTGGCAAGCCTCGGCATTCAGCCCCGGTTCAGTTGATACAGCCGCTCGGTTCGCGACTGAGGACGTCGCTGAGCGGGCCGGCCAGCAGCTGCAACTGCCAGGGCCGCGCGCCCGCCTCGGCCAGGGCCTGCGCAACGGTCGTCGCCGTGACCGGGGAGGGCGGACGCCAGCAGAGCCGGCGCAGATAGTCCGGTGTGAGGAGGTTCTCGACCGGGATCGACAACCGCTCGGAGAGATCCGCGACGAGCGCCCGCGCGCCGGCGAGCCGCTGGGCCGCGTCGGGTTCGCGGTCGGGCCAGGCGCGCGGCGGCGGGGGACCGTCCGAGGGGATGCTCATCGGTGGCAGCGCGCTGTCGGGCAACCGGAGGCCACGCTTGATCGCGCCGTACCACCGGTGCGCCTGGCGCCGGTTCGCCGGGCCCGAGAAGATCGGCAGCTGGGTCAGTGCCTCCTGGCTGGCCGGCAGGGTCGCGGCGGCGTTCACCATCGCCTTGTCCGGGAGGATCCGGCCGGGCGCGATATCGCGGCGAGCGGCGATCGCGTCCCGCTCCTTCCACAGCTCCCGCAGGACGGCGAGTTGCCGTCGGTTGCGCAGGGCATGCATTCCGGACGTCCGACGCCAGGGATCCTCCCGCGGCGGCTTGGGAGTGGCGTCGCGAACCGCCGCGAACTCCTCGTAGGCCCACTCCAGCTTGCCCTGCTCGCCCAGCAGCCCGGCGACCGCGTCGCGCAGTTCGACCAGTACCTCGACGTCGAGGGCCGCATAGCGCAGCCAGTCGGTCGGCAAGGGACGCTTCGACCAGTCGGCGGCGGAGTGCTCCTTGGCCAGCTGCAGGCCGAGGAGCTGTTCGACGACCGGGCCCAGGCCGACCCGCTCCAGACCGGCGAGCCGGCTGCCCAGCTCGGTGTCGAAGAGGGTCGTAGCGGGCGTCAGGCCCACCTCGGCCAGACAGGGCAGATCCTGACTGGCCGCATGCAGGACCCACTCGGCGTCGCCGAGGGCGGCCCCGACCCTGGACAGGTCGGGCTGCGCGATCGGATCGATGAGGACGGTGCCGCTGCCCTGCCGACGCAACTGCACCAGGTAGGCACGCTGGGTGTAGCGATAGCCGGAGGCGCGCTCGGCGTCGACGGCGACCGGACCGGTGGCGGCGGCCAGCCGCTCGCAGGCAGCGTCGAGGGCGGCCGCGGACGTGATGACCGCGGGCACTCCTTCGCTCGGCTCCACGAGCGGGCGGGGTTCGGTCACCGCTCCAACTTAGTGGAAGACCTGGTGAACCGGATCACGAGGCTTGTCGGCCGGGCGGCGTCGCGAGGGGCGTCGGGAGCTCAGCGGATCGCGCCGGCGCGCATGGCCATGACGACCATTTCGGCTCGGTCGCCGGTGCCGAGCTTGCGCGCGATGCGGGCCAGGTGGCTCTTCACGGTCAGCGCGGACAGGCCCAGCTGTTCGCCGACGTCACGGTTGGAGTGTCCGTCCGCGACCAGCTGGAGCACCTCGAGCTCGCGCTGGGACATGCCCGCGAGCGTGCCGGTCGGGCCGTTGGAGGCTCCGGTGCCCGGTCGGCTGACCAGGAAGCAGCGCACGCCCGCCAGCACCGCGGCCCGGGCGTGGGTGGGATCCTCGCCGGCGGAGACGACGATCACCCGGTTCCAGCCGCCGGTCCGCAATTCGCGGGCGAGCGAGATGCCCGAACCGTCCGCGAGCGAGGATTCGACCACGCAGATCTCGCCCGGTCGCCCGATGGCGGCACGGCGCGCCTGAGCCACCGAAGTGGCCCCGAGCACGTCCGTCGCGCCCAAGGCTCGCAGGATCCTGATCGCAGCATCGCGCACAGCCGGGTGTTGCACCGCGACTAGTGCGGTGTACCGGCCCTGCCTGGGAACCTGCCGTACACCGGTTCGCTCGACCACTGATGTCACCACGCCTCCAAGTTCCGCTCGCGTCCCGTTCACTCGACGAGAGGAGTTCCGTACGTGGTATCGGTCCATATGCGTGCGGACTGTAGCCCCAGTTATGACTGGTTTTGCTCCGGATGCCGCACGCGTGCCACGGGGGGTTACGCCAATCGGTCTACGGTACTGAACGAACAGACTCCAGCGGGATCACCTTAATGGGCGTCGCAGCGTCAGCACACCCTCTGGTACGGGTGGCAGACCAGCAACGGTGCAAATCAGACCTGACCAGCCGACGAGATGCGACGCGATGTCAGCGTCTCCCGCCGTCCACGACGCGCGCAGCTCGAGTTCGACGGTGGGCTCGCGGTCCGCGAGGGCTCCCCGGCACTCCGAGAGAACCCGGGTCACGGTGCCGCCGAGCGCGATCGGCTCGGCGCCGGCGGCCTCCAGGGAGTCGGTCAGCCACGCCCACCCGACGTCGGTCAGCATCGGCTCCGTGGCGAACTCGGGTTCGAGGCTGGCCCGGGCGTACGTGACGACGCGCATCGTGCCCTGCCACGCCTCCTGGCCGTCGGGGTCGTGCAGCAGGACGAAGCGGCCGGTCGCCAGATCACCGCCGACAGCGTCCACTTCGGCGGACAGAGCCAGAGAATGAGGGGCGATCCGCTGCGGTGCGGGCACCTCGGCGAGCCGGACCTCCGGGCGGCACCGAGCGCTCCGGACCGATTCGACGGCAGCCCGGAACTCGGCGGGAGGACCCGCGGGGAGTTCGCGCACCGATACCACGCAATGAGCCTACGTCCGGCCAGGCCGTCAGGAGCGCTGATTCGCCCTCGACACGGCCGTCGTGTCGCGCCGGCCGGGCCCGGAGCACCCGGTCTGGTGCCGCGATCCGGGGTGGCGGCTGACACGATGGGGGCGTGACCGGCTCTCCGCGCAGTTCCCCAGGCAGCACGTTGTCGCACATCTTGACCGATGTGCCCGAGATGGATGGCGTGGCGGCCGCGGCGCCGACGCCGTCCACGGTCGAGGGTTCGTCGCTGGCCGGAAGTCCGCTGCTGGCGGCGGCCCGGGGAGAGCGGCCCGCGCGTCTGCCGGTCTGGTTCATGCGCCAGGCCGGGCGATCGCTGCCGGAATACCGCAAGGTGCGCGAGGGCATCGCCATGCTGGAGGCCTGCGCCCGTCCCGACCTGGTCACCGAGATCACGCTGCAGCCGGTGCGCCGCTACGGGGTCGACGGGGCCGTGCTCTACAGCGACATCGTGGTGCCCCTGCACGCGGCTGGGGTCGAGCTCGACATCGTCCCCGGTGTCGGCCCGGTGGTGGACCATCCGGTGCGCACGCTCGCCGACATCCAGGCGCTGCCGTCGTTGACGCCGGACCAGATCGATCCCGTCGTGCGGGCCGTGCGGCAGCTGGTGAGCGAACTCGGCCCGGTGCCGCTGATCGGCTTCGCCGGTGCGCCGTTCACGCTGGCCAGCTACCTGGTGGAAGGCGGCCCCAGCCGCCACCACGAGAAGACCAAGGCGCTGATGTACGGGGAGCCCGCGCTCTGGGACGCGCTGATGAGCCGGATCGCGGACCTCACGTCCACCTTCCTGACCGAGCAGGTCACGGCCGGCGCCAGCATCGTCCAGCTCTTCGACTCCTGGGTCGGCGCCCTGCCGGAGCCGGACTACCGGCGCTACGTGATGCCCTATTCGGCGCGGGTCCTGTCCGCCGTCGGCGACCTGGGCGTTCCGCGCATCCACTTCGGCGTGGGCACCTCCGAACTGCTGCCGGCGATGGCCGAGGCGGGCGGGGACGTCGTCGGGGTCGACTTCCGGCTGCCGCTGGACGTCGCCGCCCAGCGTCTCGGCCCGGGCCACAGCGTCCAGGGCAACCTCGACCCGGCCCTGCTGTTCGCGCCGTGGCCCGTCGTCGAGGCCCGCGCGCGAGCGATGATCGAGGCCGGACGGGCGGCCCGCGGCCACATCGTCAACCTCGGGCACGGCGTGCTGCCGGAGACCGATCCGGACCAGCTCGCCCGGCTGACCGACCTTGCGCATTCGATGCCCGTGCGGTGACTCCGGGGAGGTTCGTCCTCGATCGTCTCGGCCGCCTCGTCATGGACGGCGCTGATAGCAGGTCGGCGTGAGCTGCCGGACGACCTCGGCGGCACTCGTCTGACGGGTGAGGTGGTCGACGCCGAGCCCGGCGTTGACCGGCCGGCGACGCGGGTCGCCGGAGTCGATCGCCGCGCGGAGCTCGGCGGCGGCCGCCCGCAGGTCGCCGATGCCGGACCGCTCCCACGCGCGGACGACGTCCGTCGCGACGACCCGCTCGGGG
>JBDIAG010000112.1:0-9348 GCA_039812305.1 Actinomycetales bacterium
AGGGCGATGTCCTCGTCCTGTTCGGCCAGCTCGTCGACGATCATCGGGTAGGTGCACCGTCGGCGTACCGACATCGTCTCCCGCCAGGTGGCGCAGGGGGCTTCGAGAGCGAAGTCCAGGCCGGGCGGGAGCAGGCTGAGCATTCGCAACGCGTTCTCCGGGGTCATCCCGCCATTCGCGTCGACGATGAAGTACTCGCCGCCGCGACGGTCGGCCAGGCAGGCGCGAATCCGCTCGGCGTCGAGGGACGGGCCGCCTTCGCCGTCCAGGGCTCCGACCTTGACGGAGTGGCACCGATAGCCCCTCTCGCGGTGACCCGCCACCCGCGCCCGCATCTCCTCCGGGTCGCCGGCGTGGATCGAGGAGATCGTCGGCATCGGGATCCCGGTGGAGCCGCCGAGCAACTCGCAGACCGGCAGGCCGACGGACTTTCCGAGGATGTCCCAACAGGCCACGTCGAACGGGGTCTTGGCGTGATTGTGTCCGAGAAGCGCGTCGTCCATCGCATCGTTGACGCGGTCGAGCTGACGTGGATCACGACCGAGCAGGGACGGTGCGAGCTCCGCCACTCCGGCCCGCACGCCGGCGGCGTGAGCGGCGATGTAGTTGGCGCCGAAAGGAGTGCTCTCACCCCACCCGCAGGTGCCGTCCTCGCACGTCAGCCGGACGATCGACGCATCGAACGACGTGTACGTCCGGTCATTCGAAAGCCGGTAGACCCCACCGGAATACGGCAGGTCCACCTGAAACAGCTCGATCCGCGCGATCCTCATCCCACCGTCCTTTCCCTACGCCCGACGATCGTCCTTCGCCGCGTCACTGCTCGTCCGGCGGCGGGACGAGCACAAGCTTTCCGACGTGCCTCTTCGACAGGAACTCCTCCTGGGCATGGCGGATCTCGGCCAACGGATAGGTCGCCGCGACCACCGGCCGCACCTCGTTCCGCTCGATGTAGCCGACGAGATGCTCGAAGACCTCGTCGTCCTGGAAGGTGCAGCCGTACAACGTGAGGTCTCTGAGGTAGAGCGTGCGCAGGTCGAGCTCGGTGATCGGGCCACCGATCGCGCCCGCCACGGCGTAGCGCCCGCCGGTGCGCAGGACGTCGAGCAGCTGCGGCCATTGCGGTCCGCCGACCAGATCGACGACCACGTCGACGGATCCCCTGCCCAGGGACGCGACGAGGTCGCTGCCACGGTCGAGGACCCGGTCTGCGCCCTGGGCGCGAACCTCGGGTGCCTTGTCGCTCCCGCACACTGCGACGACGGTGGCCCCGCGTCGCTTGGCCAGTTGCACGGCCGCGAGTCCCACGCCCCCGGAGGCTCCGGTGACGAGAACCCGTTCGGCGCCCACCCCGGCGCGGTGCAGCATGTTCTCGGCGGTCGAGTACGCGCACGGGATCGCCGCGAGTTCGACGTCGCGCCAGTCAGATTCGACCGCATAGGTCTCACGCGAGGGGGCGACCGCATACTGGGCGAACCCGCCGTCGCATTCACTCCCGAACGTCCAGCACTCGAAGGGACGGTAGTCGACGTAGCTGCGGAGCATGGTGCGGACGAGGACCCGCTCCCCGATCCGCTCGCGTGGAACGTTCTCGCCGACGGCGACGATCCGTCCGCAGATGTCCGCCCCTTGGATGCGGGGGAATTCCATCGGGACTCCGGACCAGGTGGCGTCGTCGTCCGCGGGCTCGGATCCGCCCTGGGCTGCCGACGCGGTCTCGGAGTCGATCCTCTTCGAGTACCAGCCGATGCGGGTGTTGATGTCGGTGTTGTTCATCCCCGCCGCCAGAACTCGGATCAGGACCTCGTCGGCCCTCGGCTCAGGCACCGCCACGTCAGTCCGGTATTCGAGCCGGTCGAGGCCGCCGTGGCCGGTGAGGAGTACGGCGGTCATGGTCGTCCCTGGCATCCACCCACCCTTGTCTCGCATCATGCGTTGATTGTGGAACCCGGCACAAGACTGGGCGCCCTGCGGACGCGTGTCAAGGGCGAACGGCTCTGACGCCCCGAGCGGCGTGTGCGTGCCCGATCGCGAGACTCGGCGCCGTCGGTGCCTACGGCGTTCGGCCGGCGGGCCGGTCAGGCGACATCCTGACGAGGGCGCAATGGAAGCGCGAGCGCCGGGACCACGGCGACGACGGCGATGCCGACGCCCCGGAGCAGCAGGGCGAGGGCGAGGACGAGATCACTGGTCCGCGCGGAGACCTGGGTGTAGGCCAGTGCTCCGGCATCGGATCTCGGTCAGGCCTCGCCCACGCCGTCACCCCGGCGCGGAACCTGGTCCATCCTCGCCGGGCTCCCGCGCGGCCGGCCGAGAGGTGGGTGTGAGGTCGCCCAGCAGCGCGTCCAGTTCGCTGCCGAGCGCCTCGGAACCACCCGATTCGAACCAGCGGAGGCGAATGCGTTCGTTCACGCCGCCGGGCGTCTCGTGGTCGTCCAGGATTCCCTCCAGGGGGCGCGACTCGTCGGCCAGCGCACGTCCGACGCCCTGAAAGAGGCTGCGGACGAAGCGATCCGCGTCCCGAGCCGGAATCCCCTGCCGACCGGCCCAGGCGATCAGCGTGGCGAGGTAGGCGAAATGCGTGCTCATCGTCCCGGTCACGGCGGAGAACACGTTGAAGTCGGCCTCCTCCGCGACCGGGAGCGCACCCCCGAGGCGGTCGAAGAGCGCGTCCACGTCCGGATGCGACGGCCAGGTGACGGTGACGCTGCGGCGCTCCCGGACGGCCTGCAGAGGCATGGCGCGCACGATCTGCGCCCCGGTGGCGAGGACCTGACGCACGTCGTCGGTGGCGACGCCGGCCATGACGTTGACCACGACGCGGTCGTCGCCGACCCGGACGCCGCCGAGCGCCTCGACCCGCTGTTCGGGACGGACGGCGATCATCACCAGCTCGCTGCGGTCGACGACGTCCTGGTTGTCCGAGCACACCTGCACCGTCGGGTATCGCCCGGCCAGTTCCGCGGCCGTGCGAGCACCGCGTGGGGACAGGAAGATCTCCGGCGGTGCCTCGTCACCCTCCGGCGCCGGCGCGCCGCAGAGACCGTGCACGACGGCCTGGGCGATCCCACCCACCCCGATGATCCCGAGGCGCTTCATGAGGTCCCCCTGTGGGCCGGGCCGAGGTGGCGGCCGAACGTCGTTCAGGCGATCCTACGGCGATGGCTGACGATGGCCAGGAGGTAGGCCACGACCAGGATGCCGACGCACCACCCGAGAGCGATCCAGATCTCGCCGCCGACCGGTCGCCCGGCGAAGAGCGCCCGGATCGCGTCGACGATGGAGGTCACCGGCTGGTTCTCGGCGAACCAGCGCACCGGGCCCGGCATGGACCGGGTCGGCACGAACGCCGAACTGACGAACGGCAGCAGCAGGAGCGGATAGGAGAACGCGCCCGCGCCGTCCACCGTCTTGGCGGACAGGCCGGCGACGATCGCGATCCAGGTGAGTGCGAGCGTGAACAGCACCAGGATCCCGACGACGGCCAGCCAGTGGGGCAGGTCGGCCTGCGGGCGGAAGCCCATCAGCACAGCCACGCCGACGACGATGACCAGGGAGATCGCGTTCGCCACCAACGAGGTGAGCGCGTGCGCCCACAAGACGCTGGATCGCGCGATCGGCATCGACTGGAAACGCTCGAAAATGCCGCCCTCCAGGTCGGAGAAGAGCCTGATCGCCGTGTAGGCGATACCCGATCCGATGGTGAAGAGCAAAATGCCGGGCAGCATGTAGTCGACGTACGATTCGCTGCCGGTCTCGATGGCGCCGCCGAAGACATAGACGAACACCAGCATGAGGACGATCGGCATGATCGCGGTCGTGATGATGGTATCCAGACTGCGTGTGATGCGACGGAGAGAGCGGCCGGTGAGTACGGCGGTGTCGCCCAGGATATGCGTGCTCATGATGATCGTCCGTTCTGCCGTCGAGTCGCGTCGATCGCACCGTTCTTGTCGTCGTCGTCGCCGACGATCGCGAGGAAGATCTCCTCGAGACTCGGCTGTCTTTCGACGTATTCCACCGTGGTGCTCGGCAGGAGTCGTTTCAGCTCGGCGAGCGTGCCGTCGACGATGATGCGACCGTGGTGGAGGATCGCGATCTGGTCGGCCAACTGCTCCGCCTCCTCCAGATACTGCGTGGTGAGAAGCACCGTCGTACCGTTCGAGGACAGGTCCTTGATGGCCCGCCACACCTCGAGGCGCGCCTGGGGGTCGAGACCGGTCGTCGGCTCGTCGAGGAAGATCACCGGTGGGTCGCCGATGAGACTCATCGCGATGTCGAGGCGCCGGCGCATGCCCCCGGAGTAGGTCGCCACCCGGCGGTCGGCCGCGTCGCTCAGCTGGAACCGGGCGAGCAGATCGTCGGCGATCGCGCCGGGATGCTGGAGATGCCTCAGTCGAGCGATCAGCACGATGTTCTCGCGCCCGCTGAGGATGTCGTCGACGGCCGCGAACTGCCCGGTGAGACTGATGATCTCGCGCACCCGGGCGGCATGGGTCGCGACATCGACGCCGTTGACGCTGGCGGAGCCGGCATCGGCCCGCAGGAGCGTCGACAGGATGCGCACCAGCGTGGTCTTACCCGCCCCGTTGGAACCGAGCAGCGCGAAGATCTTCCCTCGGGCGACCGTGATGTCGACGCCGTTCAGCACCTGCAGATCCTGATACGCCTTCGTGACACCCCGGACCCGGATCGCCTCGGGCGGTCGGACGGTCACGAGCCCTCCCCCGCGTTCTGCGCCTCGGCCCGGGCGATGGCGTCGACCAGCCGCTTCCGCTCCTTGTTGATCCACAGACCTTCGCTGTAATTGCGCAGGAAGGTCTCGGCGAACTCCACCGGATCGTCCCCGACGATCTCGCGAATCGGAGTCTCGTTCGCGACGGCCTGCTCGAAGAGATCGGCGAGGTCGTCGAGCATCGTCACCAGGATCTCCCCCTTGGTGATGGCGCCGAAGTAGCTGAGATACCGCTCCAGCGCCTCGACGGTCGTCCGATAGCCATCGGGGAGGGATTTGACGCGTGCCTTGTATTCCCGCCACTGCCGTTTCTGGCCGAGGTCGCCGATGATCTTCTCGATGAGCATGATCACTGTCCTTCCGTGCGAAGCTGTTCGAGTCGTTCGGTGAGAAAGCTCCAGGTTCTCCAGAACTCGTCGAGGTAGGCGTGCCCGTTGGCATTGAGGGAGTAGACCTTGCGCGGTGGCCCCTTCTCGGACGGGACCTTTTCCACGTCGACCAGGCCTTTGTGCTCGATCCTGACGAGAATCGCGTAGACCGTGCCTTCGGCGATCTCGGAGAAGCCCTGCGCCCGAAGCCACGCGGTGATCTCGTAGCCGTACGCGGGCCGGCCGGCCAGGATCGCGAGCACGATGCCTTCCAAGGTCCCCTTGAGGATCTCCGTCACCTGCTTGCCCATGCCACCCTCTACTCAGTATTGCTGACTACCAGTAGATAGTAACACTCAGTAGCTCGGTCGCACAGGGGTCCACCGCGATCGGAATGCCACGCTCCGCGCGGATCGGACGGTGGGGAGGGCGAGGTCAGCCCGGACCGGGACTCGGCCGGGCTTCGGCAGCGGCGATCCCGGAGGCCCATCCGGGTGCGGCGCCATCGTCGGGTGGGTGCAATTGCCCGGCGTCGATGCCGGATCCGCAGAGGAGCCAGGACACCAGCGAGTTGGAGTTCCACATGTCACCGAGCCCGAAGACGTCGCGTCCCCAGGTGTGGGTGGGGACGCTGGCGACCCGTCGGAGGAGGGCGTGGCCTCGGCGGTGGTGAGCGGGAACACCGTCGGTGGGCAAGGAGCCATCGCCTGATCGGGGATCCTGCCGTTGCGCCATCGACGGACCTCGTAGCGGAAGAGCGCCGAGCGTCCCAACCAGCTCAGCCCGACCGGGCCGGTCGCGACCACTCCACGGTCGGCGACCCGATTGCCCCAGGCAGGCGCCATCTCGATCACGTAGCGGTCCCGGTCGGTGTCCACCTGCAGCGCGGCGTGGAAGAGCGGCAGCGGTGTCCGCCGCTCACGGCGGGACCGGTACAGCTCCCACCATCGGCTCGTGTGGATGACGACGTGCCCACCCGCTCCGACCGGCAGCCACCACACGGCGACCTTGGGCGTGGTCATCGCCGCCTACCGCCGCCCGAACGGGCGGCCCGAGGCGGCGATCCTTCGCGAGCTCGTCATTCCTCGATCCACGACCCGAGGCGCTCGGTGAAAGTCATGGTCCGGACGGCACCCCGGCCGGCGTCCAACCGTCGCGCCACGGATTCCGCTCCTATTACCGGCGACGTGCAGATGAACCTGCATCCAGTGGTGCGGTCACGCTACCGGATGCAGGTTCATCTGGATTGTCAACGGCGGCATCGGGTCCCGACGTCGCCTCGGGGGTGACCCGGCGGGCGTCAGGTCGGGACGATGATCTCGCGGGTGGACAGGTGCGCCACGGCGGCGCCGACATCCTCGCCGGTCACCCGGGCGAGCTTGCCGGCACCGGACGGGCCGAGGACGATCGCGACGGCGTGGACGTGCTCGGCGTGCTCGGACAGGATCCGGCCGGCCTCGGCGTGATCGCCGACGCTGGTCAGCAGGAGCCCACGGGCGGTGATACCCCGGCTCGCGAGGCGGTCGATCTGCGCGAGGACGACGCCCTGGGCTTGGTCCGTGGTCTCCGGCGCGATGGCGAGGTCACCGACGATGTCCGTCTCCAGCACGTGGACGACCTCGATCGGCGCTCCGGTGTCCGAGGCGACCTGCGCGGCCCGGTCGACGACCACGTCGGCGCTGTCGTCGGAGCCGATCGCGGCGATGACCGGACGTGCCTCGAACCGGATCTCCTCCCCCACCTGCGTCAGCGCGGGCACGCTCTTCTCCGCCGCCGCCTCACCAGGCTCGCCCTGGGCTCGTTCGGCGGCGCCGAGGATCTTGTGCCCGGTGGCCAGCACCGGAATCGCGATCAGGAAGGCGGCCGCGCCGACGGCGAAAGCGGCTGCGGGGCC
This sequence comes from Actinomycetales bacterium, assembly GCA_039812305.1. Taxonomy (GTDB): domain Bacteria; phylum Actinomycetota; class Actinomycetes; order Actinomycetales; family CAWJMD01; genus JBDIAG01. The sequence continues at coordinate 6,998 of JBDIAG010000112.1, forward strand.
GGCGTCCTCGGCGATCTTGCCGGCCACGAACGGGGCCAGGCCGCCGCCGATGAACCGCAGGAAGCCGTAGGCGGACGACGCGACCGAGCGGTCGACCGGCGCCACCAGCATGACGGCCTGGGTGGTGAGCGTGTTGTTGATGCCGAGGCACGCACCGCTGAGGATCACCGCCACGATGACGACCGTCGGCGACTCGACGCCGAAGGCGATGACCAGCATGAGCCCACCCAGGCACAGCAGGTTCGCGTAGAGGACCGCGGCGGTTCCGAACCGGCGCTGGAGGCGCGGGGCGAAGAACACCGCGAAGGCCGCCACCAGCAGCCCCCAGCCGGTGAACACGAAGCCGAGTTGCAGGGCGTCGAGCTTCATCGGGTACGGCGCGTAGCCGAGCATGGTGAAGAAGCCCCAGTTGTACAGCAGCGCCACGATGCCCATCGTCAGCAGACCGCGGTGGCGAAGAGCGACGATCGGTGCCGAGAGCGAGGTCTTCTGTTCGGGTTTCGGCAGTTTCGGGATGAACAGCACCGTGGCGACCAGGGCGATGAACATGAGGGTGGCAACGCCGAAGAACGGCCCTCGCCAGCTGATGTGACCGAGCATGCCACCGATGAGGGGGCCGGCCGCGATACCGAGCCCGAGCGCCGCCTCGTACAGGATGATCGCGCCGGAGAAGCCACCCCGGGCCGACGCCACGATCACCGCGAGACTGGTGGCGATGAACAGGGCGTTTCCGAGGCCCCAGCCGCCGCGGAACCCGATGATCTGCCCGATCGACCCGGACATCGCGGCCAGGGCCGAGAACAGCACGATGAGCGACAGGCCCACCACGAGCGTCCACTTCGGTCCGATCCGGCTGGACACCCAGCCGACCGCGAGCATGGCGACCGCGGTCACCACCAGGTAGCTGGTGAAGAGCAATGACACTTGGGCGGGCGAGGCCCCCAGACCTTCGGACAGCGCCGGCAGGATCGGGTCGACCAGGCCGATGCCCATGAAAGAGATGACGCAGGCGAACGCGACCGCCCACACCGCCTTCGGCTGCCGAAGCAGAGTCGATTGTGCACCGGAAGGTGCGTTCATGTGTGGCTTCTTCCTCTTCTGTTCGTGTGCAGTTGTTCAGTGCCGTGTGGAGTCGGCCATGACGGCGGTGCTGGCGAGTCGCTCCAGGGCGGGCAGGGCGCCCGCGATCGCGTCCTGGTCGGTCTCCGCGAGTGCCGCCAGGCGTTCGTCCAGTCGGACCGCGCGCCAGGTGCGGCGGGCCTGCAGGGCGGCCAGCCCGGCCTCGGTCAAGGAGACCCGCACCGAGCGCCGATCCTCCTCCGGGACCCGCCTCTCGACGAGATCCTCGGAGGAGAGCCGGTCGATGAGCTGGGTCATCGCCGGTTGGCTCACCCGCTCACCCCGGGCCAACCCGGTGATGCTGGACGGGCCCTCCTCCTCGAGACGAGTCAGGACGGATGCCGCCGCCGGCGTGAGCGGCTCGCCGATCGCCGAGGCACGCAACGATCGCACCAGCCGCTCGAGAGCCCGAGACAGCCGGTCCGCCTCTGCCAGACGCTCCGTCTGCCGACTTTCCATAAGACACTTATATCATAGCTTACTTATGTACGGACAACGCGATGTCCTGGTCGCGGGCACCCGCTAATCCCGCGGGCAGGCACCCGCGGATCCGGCAGGCGGGCACCCGCTCGGGGCCCGCGGTCCGGGCCGCCTGGTCAGTGGGTGGCTACCGGGTACGGACCGCCTCTGCGGATCTCGGCAGGACACCGCACCCAAAACCTCGGCGAAGAAGCAGTCGCGGTCTACGGCGTGGGCGCGACCAGGGCGACCACCATGACGAGACCGGCGATCCCCACTCCGGCGGCGAGCAACGGTGCGATCAGCGGGAAGTCGAGGGGTCTGTCGGTGCGCATGAGCCGCTCGCTGATGTACCAGCGGAGGAAGGCGCCGATCGCGAGGACGGTGCCGAGAAGGAGCAGCGCCACGGAGAGGATCAGCCGGACGGCCGGGCTGAACGTAGGTCCGGTGAAGGCCTCGAGGGCGATCCCACCGGCCGTCAGGGCGAGGCTGGTCCGGATCCAGGCCAGGAAGGTGCGCTCGTTGGCGAGCGTGAACCGGGGGTCGGGTTCCGTGCCCTGGCTGGTCAGCCGGTTGCGCCAGTCCCAGTTCACGCGGTCCCGCCCCTGGTGGCCAGCCACGTCAGGCGTCCCCGGCGCAGCGGAATCCGATGTTGCCGCTGCAGGAACTCGGGTCGTTGCTGGTGCGGGCCGACACGCGGTATCGATTGCAGTAGGACTCGTGGCACAGGTAGGACCCGCCCCGCATCACCCGCAGATCCCCGTTTCGAGGTC